>NZ_JANYJC010000122.1 GCF_025361915.1 Chamaesiphon sp. GL140_3_metabinner_50 | reverse complement strand
TGCTGGGCTGGAAAGAGGGTAAATTAGCTGCACACCAGTCTCGTTCGTGCCCGGATTGACAAAAGCCACCGCAGTCGAGGGTAATGCCGCTGCTGCTGGGCGCACGCTCGGAATGGCACTTACTGTGGGTACTAGTCTGTTTTCGCTCACCTTAGGTAATTGAGCCACGGATGGGACTTCGATGCGTTGAGTGCGTGGTGTGGGGATGGCAATCTGGACTGAATATGGCGATGGTGAGGATACTACTGCTGTCGCTGTGGGTGTAAAGGTTTGGCGATTAGCCACAGGTAAGCCGCTCCGAGGGAAGATTGTAGCAACAGTAGGCAGACTGCTAACTGTCGGCACTGCCCGATAACTGGCAGATGGTTTGGTGGGGGTTTGAATGCCTGTGGTGGGTGTGGATCGATTCTCTTTCAGAGAGGCTACGCCAACGACTAGGGGCTGTGGTTTGATGTAGCTGGGGCGTACTTGGCTGCTAGTCATCGAGATGGTTTCGCTCGCTTGACTGGGAATGGTATTCCGGAGTGGAGCGGGAACGGGAATATCGATAAATGGTTCGGTGGCTGTTTTGCTACCATTAACACCGACGGTGTAATTATCTGCTGTCAGTAAATCTGTGTGCTGCGGACGCACGATCTTCCCAGTGGGCGAGATCGCTGCCGATCCGGGTGTAACGGCGATCGGGACTTCGCGATTTGGCAGCCGATCGAGTGTAATCTGGGTGGAAGCTGGTGCGGGGGAAATCGGTAAATAAGGGCCGTAGATTTCCTGCTGTTTGGATTTAGGATTGTCTGCCGATGCCAATACTGGGGATGAGGTTTGTTCGCGTAATTGGGCTTGGTTCGTCGAGATGGGCTGAAGATCTGCCCAGACGATGCCCGCACTACCGATAAAGCTCAGGCTTCCCAGCCAAGCGACGATCTTCAATAGCAATGGGTTGCGGAGGAAGATATGCGACCGAAATTGCTGGTTTGAATGATGTGATGTTTTCTCTGCCTTGCTGCTCATAATTATTATAAATTTAACGCAGTCCAATTCAGAACTATTCATCCGCTTTAGCACCGCAAAACCACTTAATCTTGCGTTGTCCAAAGTAACTAATCTTCGTAGCCAAATGTGAATGTACCGGGTGTGAGATAAACCTGTGTTACCTCTGTTTCAGTTGTAAAACTGACGATCGACTCTCCTTGCGGTGAGATTCCCGAAACAGTTCCTAACTTACCATTTACCATCACTGAGCGACCACGAGTATTGAGTAGTTCCAGATAGTCCGATAATAGACAATCGATCGTTGTTGGAGTGCACCGTTTGTACCCGCTTATGATTCCCCTAATGGTACAGCTTGTTAACATCTCTATGGAAAAATTTCGGTAATTTGGCTGATAATCATTGCTTGGTGCTAAATTTATTGCTTTACCTACGACTGGATTTGTATAGTTAATTCCTACTCCGACGATCGCGGTTTGAATCTTACCGCCAGCGATGCGGGTTTGAGTTAAGATGCCGCCCAGTTTTCGATTCGCTAGCATCAGATCGTTGGGCCATTTAATTTCGATCGGTAGCCCTTGCTGTCGCAACCCGTCGGCAATTCCCCAAGCAATTCCGATCGTTAGTTGATGTACATTAGTCGCTAATAATTCGGGCGCGATCGCGATTGACAAATACAAACCTCCCAGCTCCGATTCCCATGTGCTGCCGCGTTGTCCGCGTCCGGCTGTTTGTTGGTTAGCAATGACGATCGTGCCGGGGGGCGCATTCTCTTGGGCAACTAATTGATATAATTTATCATTGGTAGATGGTAACGTATCGAAAATGTGGATCTTAAAATCTAAGTCCAAAGATCGATCGGCGGTTAATAAATCTAGTAATTTTTGACGATCCATTTATCTCGATTCAATTTCGGTAATTTCAGTGTAGTCAAAATCATTCGGGCTAGATTTAATGAGTGGGTATCGATGCCCATTAATCTCTAAATAATCTGCTGGTACGTCTGAGCGAGAAGTATAATAAGTTAATAGATATTGTCTGCCAATTTTCGACTGCATTTCGGTTTCGACTTCATCGCGCCATTGAGTTTTAGTAACTAGCACGACGAGTTGATTGGCGAGTTGTGGTAAAATTCGGGCAATCTGACGGCGCGAGAGCTGATCGAGGCTGCCAAATGGCGAATCCATCACGATTGGAAACGTATTGCTAGCGGGGACAGCTAGTAATTTTTGTTCGCTCCAATCTCGCACGCGATCGATAATACCACCGATAAAAGACAGACTGAGGATCTGATTTTCGCCAGTTGAAGCGGCAACTGTGGTTTCAATTCCTCTAGTCGTCTCTACTAAAATTAGTTCGTATTTTTCGGTAATTTTAGGTAAATAGGGAGTCACCGAAATCGTCTGGAAAATTCTTTGAACGCGCTGTTCGAGTTCGATCCGAAATTGCAGTTCCTGACGATCGCGCATGGTACTCAATTCTTCGATCGCCATCCGGGCGGCTTGAATTCGACGGTTGGCTAAACTTTGGCGATCTTGGTTGGTTTGTTGCTTAGATATTTGCTTGGCTAGGGATTGAATTTGACCTTCGAGATGGACGATCTGTTGGCGATTTTGACCTTGAGTGAGGGTGAGATCGCGGACTTTAATTTCGATCTCATCGAGCCGTTTTTGAAGATTGCTAATTTCGGCGTTTGTATCTTGACGGAGTTGGGTTTCGAGCCGATCGATACTTATTTCTAATTGACCGATTTCGGCTCTTGAGGTAGCCACAATTTGCTGCTGAAGATCGATCGCTTGCCAAAATTCAGCTCCTTTAGTTTCTAGGGCTTCGACTTGCGTAATCAACCGCATGGTTGTCTCTTCAATTACGGCAATACTGGCGCGTGAGAGCCAAACTTGAATCTGGGTATAGGCGGGGGTATTGGGAACTAATTTCGTACCGCACAGACAGTTTTGTTGGTGAATTAGTTGACTGAGAAATTCGCGCGAGATGCCTTGATTTAGCTCGCCGCGATCGCGTAACTCGCCGACAATTGTGTGAAAATCGCCAGTTAAGTCTGCTAGCAAAACGGTATATGCTTGAGTGGAGACTAATTGCTTAATCGCTGTTTGTGCCTGTGAGAGCTGAGTCTGGTAGGTTGCTTTGGCGCGCTCTAATTCTTGTCGTTGTAATTGGGTAGCTTTAGCAGCGGTGAGTTCGAGTAAATAACGATCGATTTCGCGATCGATTTGCTGAAAATTAGCAATTTCGCTCGTTATTTCGGCTTGGCGTGCTTGTAACTTATCGATTTCTTGTTGACACTGTTGCTGCGATCGGAGTAAATCTTTAGTAGTGGTATCGCCAATTTGAGCCAGTTCGGTTTCGAGCGTCTTTTTAGCTTCACCCAAATGTCGGATCGATCGATTTAAGACTTCTACGCCGAGCAAGATTTTGGTAGCTTCAGCGATTTCGAGTCGTTTATCCTGACGGACGATTTGCTCGATCCGCTCGCCGTCGAAGAAGAAATATTGATGCAGACTGGCGGGGAGAATTCTTCCGATAATTTCATCCGGCGGCTGTTGGGGATGCAGCCATTTCCCATCCGCGTCGCCGATGTATAAATAGAGTAGTTCGTTATTGACGATATTCACGCCAGCTTCCTGCTTGTAGGCGCGACACATCCGTTTAGCGCGGTAGCGTTTCCCATCGTGTTCCCAGGCGACTTCTACCCACGTATCGATGGCGGTACCGATCTCCGCCTCAGCGATGGCGCGGTTGTTTACCAGGCGTTCCGATTCGGCAAAAGCGGCGGTAAATTTCTCGTAGAGTACCCAGGTAAACGCATTGAGGATGGTAGTTTTACCCGATCCATTATTGCCATGAATAATTGTCGTATTGCGATCGCGATCTGTCGCCAGTTGAATTTCTGGTGTCTCGCCGTAAAATTGCCGAAAGTTACATAGCCGCAGCGCAGTCAGTTTCATCCGATCGCCTCTTTGATGATTTTGAGGATATCATCATTAATTGGCGAATTCTTTTTACGATCGAGCCTGTCTTTTTCGAGCTGGAGTACGCGCTCGATAATTTGGCGGACTGCTGGAGTCAGGTTTGGAGTCATAATGTTGAGCTATCGATTACTCGAATTGAGATGGAACTTATGCCAAGTGCGACTCGTCTAATTTTATACTAGCAACGATTATTATCTCAGATGAAAAAGTTTTTACTTATCCCCGCAATCCTCGCTACCTTAATTACAACAGCAATTACCCAAGCTCCACAAGCGGCTGTAGCTGGTGGAATCGGTAATAACTACATCTCACCTTCCGTAACTTTCGGCGGTGGAACGAGTGTATTTGGAATCGACAGTAAACTGGGTATCGCCGATAATATTTCCCTGCGTCCATTCATCTCGTTTCCTTCTGGTGCTACAGTATTTGGTACCAGTGTTACTTACGATTTCGATCTGCGCCAAGCATCGCTCCCCATTACACCATTTATCGGTTTGGGTCTAGATTTTGCCACGGGTAATTCTAATACTAGCACTAGTGGTTTCGCTCAAGTTGGTGCCGATTTTAACGTTAGCAAAGATATCGCTTTACTAGGTTCGATCTCGATTCCTTTAAATAACAATGCTAACAATGTGACTAGCTTCACGCTCGGTGCTGGCTTACGTTTTTAAGTTATCTGATGTGCGAATGCTGCAATAATACCGCGCGAAGATTGGGATCCCAATTTTCGCGCGGTTTCAGCTAATTGGCTTGTAACAACACAGCCGATTACACATTGGCATAGATTCTACCGTCGGGCATCTTCGCACCAGTCAGAATCGTGCCAACCATACTCGCACTACTCATTTCAGCGCGCATCAAGTTAGCATTAGTTAAATTAGCATCTTCGAGATCGGTTTTGGCTAAATGTGCCTCGATTAGCTCCACATTTACCATTGTCGAATAACACAAAATCGTGCGTGTCAGATCCGCATGATGCATTCGTGCATCGGTAAGATCTGCATAGCTGAGATTGGTATTTGCCAGCTTAATTTTAGACATAATTGCCCGACTCAGATTGGCTCCAGTCATCTCGCAAGCTGTCATAGTGGCGCGTTCGAGCTTGGCAAGCGAAAGATCGGCATGGGGTAGATTTGCCTCGTGGAGATTGGCTTCAGTGAGAATGGCATTTGTTAATTTTGCACCAGTCAGATTTGCACCAGAAAGATCGGCCCCTTTCAGGTTAGCTTCTGTGAGATTGGCATAACTGAGATCGACTTTCGATAGATTTGCCCCAGCCATGTTGGCATTGCGAAGATCGGCGCGACAGAGTTTGGCACTGCGGAGATTGGTATTATAGCTGCGCTTTTCTTCGCGAAAATTGGCAGCACGCAAACAAGCACCACTAAGATTGGCACCGCTGAGATTGACATTTCGCAAGTCAGCATCCATTAAATTGGCATCGATCAGATTTACCCACGTCATATCTGCACCGCGAAAATCGACATACTGAAGGCTAGCTCCATGTAGATCGGCATCGCGGAGATTGGCACCTTGGAGATCGGCTCTAATTAGTGTCGCACCAGCTAGCTTGCAGTTAGAAAGGTTGGTTTTGAGAAACTGAGCGCGGTTGAGATAGGCAAAAGTCAGGTTACTTTTACGCAAATCCGCTTGGTTGAGGACGATATCGATTAAATCCTGGGAAACCAAGCTAAAGCCGCTCAGATCGACTGAGGTAAAATCCCGTTCGCCGCCACGATATCGCCACAATAGTTCTTCCGCTTCCATAGCTTGGCTAGTATCTTTTGATGATGTCTCATCTAGTGTTCCCCAGATTGCTGTGGTTGTTACTGCTCGATGGTAGTTGTACCAATCTTGCCCAGGAGATGTGCGCTACTAGGTATAGCAATCGCCAGGGTGGTTAGAACAGTAAAACTAGTGTTGCTACAAACCCGACTTTTTGGAAAAGTCGGGTTTGTGTCTTAACCGACATGGCAACTGCCACAGCAGCAATTTGCGATTATGAAAATTGAGTCCCAGATCTAATGCTGGTTTTTAAAAATAAAACTGCTGCAATCCGCATGATGTCGTCAAACTTATCGCCAAAATTGAAGCGATAAAATAGCATCAGAGTTTTAAAATGAGAACTGCTGACTGGGGACAGGAACGATCGATCGAGGAGCCAAAAGCGCGGCTAAATTTTTAAAAACCAACGGCGACGATACATGAGGTAAGCAACACCCAACCATAATAAGACAGTCGCGATCGCAAACAACACGCCACTATTAAGATCTCCCGCCCAACCAAATAAGCTATTATTCAACCATTCATAGAGCGATTTAGCCTCCTTGCCGCTGCCAATTTGATTTACCATAATTAACTTAATCAAGACGATCGAAGCCACATAAATAAAGATGGCATTCAATCCCAAAATCTCAAATGGTTTGAACCACTGTTTATATTTCCGAACATCTACTAGCTCGTAGCAAGCCGCTAAAGAAATCAGTCCGGCACCCGTGGTAAACATCACGAACGAACTCGTCCACAGCTTTTTATTAATCGGGAAAATTCCATTCCATAATAACCCAATTACCACCGCCGTCAGTCCAAACATCAACAGATTAGTACTAGTCCGCGATGTCACCGATTGAGCTTTCAGCCATGCCCCAGTTAAATAACCAAATAAGATACTAGATATTGCGGGTAAAGTCCCGAATAAACCTTCTGGATCGCTCTTATACTCAGAACCCTTGTGTAAATGTGCTGGGGTAATAATTAACCGATCGACATAAGCCCCAAAGTTACCAGCTTTACTAAAAATACCATCGCTATTATCTAAAGCCGGGATAAAAGCCAATATTAACCAATACCCCACTAAAATGCTTATAGATAAGATCCAAATCTTTCTTGGCGGAAGTAATAGTACTGCGATCGAAGCACAGAAAAACCCAATGCCAATCCGCTGCAAAACGCCCATGATGCGGACGCGATCGAGGTTGGCAAATAGTGTCGGGGCGGTTAAATTATAGTTCCAGACTAAATTATTTAATAACAAACCCAATCCAAATAGAATCAAACTGCGTCGGGCAATTTGCCAGTACACTTGCTTGGTTATAGGTGCGGCTTGGCTGGTATATTTAGCCAGTGAAAAAGCCATCGACACGCCAATAATATACAAGAAAAATGGAAAAACCAGATCGGCGATCGTCCAACCATGCCAAGCAGCATGATCGAGCCATAAATATTTTTTACCATCATCGGGGAGGCTAGCCATATTTACTAAAATCATGGTAGCCATTGTCATCCCCCGAAAGACATCTAAGGAGGTTAAGCGCATAAATAATTAGGGGAAAGGGGGATTCTCACAATACTAGAATTCTATTCCAGGTTGGGCTTTAACACCTTGCTCTCGAAAAGGATGTTTAATCATCGTCATTTCCGAGATCGATCGAAGTCAGCCTCCAAATCGAGAATACCCACTTGTGGACATTATCCGCCGATGCCAATCAACTCCATCAAGTCCTAATTAACTTATGCATCAACGCCCGCGACGCAATGCCA
>NZ_JANYJC010000096.1 GCF_025361915.1 Chamaesiphon sp. GL140_3_metabinner_50 | reverse complement strand
GCTTGCGCCAACGCGCTGTAGGCGTTGGCGCAAGCCTGCCGTAGGCACAGACGTATCGAAGATGGTTTCCTCGTGCTAAGCGTTGCACCAAGCAGAGCCTCGAAACCCAACATCCCTAGAGAGTTGGGTTTCGCGGGCTTCTACCCAACCTACAGATATGTATATTATTAAATCCTCATTCCTAAGTACCTATTATTTAGAAAGTAGTTGGCAAAAATAGGTTCGACAGCTTCCAACATTGGAGATTACTTGAGATAAACGATCGTCACGCCACCGCCACCATCCTTCTCGCCAGCGATTTCGATCCGATCGACATAAGCACGATCGGCTAAAAACTCGTGGATACCTTCGCGGAGTTTGCCAGTACCTTTGCCATGAATTATCCACATTATGCCAGATTGATAGGCTCGATCGAGTGCTCGATCGATCTCGACGGTGGCATTCATCACGCGTTGTCCCCGCACGTCTACGGTGTTTTGCGATGTCCGAATGGCGACGACAGGAGCGCGAGGGGTTGGTGTACCGGGAACTTTGGCGGCGGATTTTTTAGGCGGTGGGGCGGCTTTTTCGCCAGTTAGCGATTCGATATCGACGAGGGCGACATTCATTTTCATGATCCCAAACTTGACATTGAGATTGCCACTATCGTCTACTTTACTGAGGACTTCGGCAGTTTGTCCTAATTTAGGAATCCGAATCCGATCGCCTACCTGCGGATTGAACCCTGGTGGGGGCTTGGGCGTGGCTTTAGCCTGAATATGGCGGTTTGTCAGTCCGTCTAGATTTGAGGTAGCGGCTTGGGCAGCCTGGGCGGTCTGGGGGCCTTGCTGGAGTTGGCGAATGACTTGGGCGATTTCGCCTTTAGCTTCAACAATGGCGGCTTGAATTGCTTTTTCTTGGTTGATTTTAAGTTCCTGTTCCCGCGCTTGCAATTGGGCAGCTTTTTGGGAAACTTCTAAATAGAATGCTTCTGCCTGTTTTAAGATATTCGCAGCTTCATTTGCCTTGGTTTCCTGCGCGCGGCGTTGCGCTTCCAATCCGGCAATTACTTCATTGACTGCTTGAGTTGCACCCAAAACTACCTGCGATCGGGCACTATCGACAACTTGGGCATTTAAACCCAATCGTTGCGCGATCGACAAGGCATTCGATCGACCGGGGATGCCCCATAATAATCGATAAGTCGGCGATAAACTGACATCATCAAATTCTACCGAAGCGTTCTCAAATCTACTGTCTTGATATTTAAGAGCTTTTAATTCGCCATAGTGAGTAGACGCGATCGTCAGCATCGCCCGATCGGCTAAATGCTGCAATAATGCGATCGCCAAAGCACTCCCCTCAGCCGGATCTGTTCCCGCACCAACTTCATCGAGGAGAATGAGGGATTGTGGATTTCGGATTGAAATATCTTCGTCTCCCAGTCCCCCCGTCTCCCCGTCTCCCAGTCCCCCAGTCTCCCCATCTCCCATCTCCCCACTCCCGTCCCCCATCTCCCCACTCCCATCTCCCACCGCATCTAAAATCCGACTAATCCGGCGAATATGTCCTGAAAAAGTCGAGAGACTTTGCTGGAGAGATTGTTCGTCGCCGATATCGGCGAGAATTAGGTCGAACCAGGGAATCTCAACTGGCTCGCGGGCAGGGATAAATAGCCCCACCTTTGCCATTAAAGCGACGATCGCGAGGGTTTTGAGGGTAACGGTTTTTCCGCCTGTATTAGGGCCTGTAATGGTGACGACGCGGATATCTGGGCGAATCGATAGATCGATCGGGACGACGGCACAGCCTTGCTCGTGTTGGTGTTGCCAAATTAGTAAGGGATGGCGGAGTTGGCGGAGGGTGATATATTCATTGGCAGTTCGATCGATAATCCGGGGTGGATTGGCTGATAACCAGAGGCTGTATCTAGCTCTAGCTGTGGCGAGATCGATCGTCGTAGCAATGACAAGCAGATGTTCGAGATCTTCGACGACTGCTGTTACCTTGGCGGTTAATGCCGTTAGTACTAGTTCGATTTCGCGTTGCTCTTGGCGTTGGAGTTGACGCAGTTGATTGCCCAAGTTAATAATCTGTTGGGGTTCGATATATAAAGTCGAACCACTCCCCGATGTATCGTGAACGACACCAGGAATCGCATCTTTATGAGAAGCTTTAACCGGAATGACAAAGCGATCGCCCCGTTGGGTAATTAACGGCTGTTGAATTGCATTCGATTGGCGTTGGATGAGGCTATTGAGCGACTTATAAATTCGATCGCGCAATCCTTTAAGCTGTACCCGTACCTGTGATAATTTCTCATTAGCTCGATCGGTCACATCACCGCGATCGTCGATACAATGATAAATCTCTTGCTCTATTTCTGGATAAGTCCGCACATCGGCGATTAAAGCTTGTAGAACAGGAATTTTTTCTTCACTATCGAGCGTCCGGCGTAACTTCCGCATTCCCGCCAAGGTAGTCGCAATTTCGTGCAACTCTCGCCCTGATAGCATCCCCTGTACTGCGGCGCGTTCGAGTGCATCGCCAAAGTCTTCAATGCCATCAAATGACAACCCACCAGTCAAGCGGGTTTCTAAGTCATATACTTCCTTCGTTTGAGCGAGTAAATTGAGGCTAATACTAAGCTGTTTGGGAATTACCAAATTCCTGGCGGCAATCGCACCCAGCTTTGTCGCCGCAAATGTCGCTACCTGCTGACATAACCGAGACCACTCTAATAACTCTAATGTCTCTTTCTGGATCGTCACGCTGAACTTAATGTTGCAATTTTAACTATTATAAAGGCTCTAGAGGGGGGATGGGAGTTGGAAGATGGGAGATGGGAGTTGGGAGTTGGGAGTTGGGAGTTGGGAGTTGGGAGTAAGAAGTAAGAAGTAAGAAGTAAGGAGTATGGAACTTGCTTAGAAATAACATCCCAGATATTTGTGGGTTTAGGTTGTGGCTACGGCAGGCTGTCGCCAACGACTTCGCTCAACCTCCGAGGGTTGAGCGAAGTCGTAGCGTAGCGTCTCCGTAAGGAGAAACCTAAACCCACTGGTAGTCTATTAAATTGCAAGCCCCTATGGGAAAATTCAAGCGCAGCTCACCCTATGCTCGTCATCCTCCCCATCTTTCCTATCTCCCAACTCCCATCTCCGCTCTCCCATCTCTCAACTGCTTGTGTTAGAACCCAGCCAAGCTGTACATTAGAGCTAAATAGTATTGTTGTCTCAGATTTGCCAAGTCTAGACACTCCCCGTTGGCGTAGCCTCTCCACGCGAGAGAATCGATGGCGGTAATGACACTAAACCTCTCA
>NZ_JANYJC010000111.1 GCF_025361915.1 Chamaesiphon sp. GL140_3_metabinner_50 | reverse complement strand
ATTACTGGAAACAACTATTAATCGGCGCGCCACCCTTATTAGAATTCCCCACAGATCGTCCTCGTCCATCAACTCAAAATAGTTAATTGTTCGCTGAGTCCCTGCTCTAGGGAGAATTCGACGAAACCTCCGGTATATGTTTGAGTTGATGGACGAGGACGATCTGTGGGGAATTCTAATAAGGGTGGCGCGCCGATTAATAGTTGTTTCCAGTAATCGATTTGCTGTGCTAAAACATCGCCAGTTAGCCATTGTTTTTGCCAAGCTGCAAAGTCAGCATATTGAATAGTCAATGCAGGTAATGGTGAAGTTTTACCATCGCCAGAAGCTCTATATAATTCGGATAACTCATTAATAAACACCCCCATCGACCATCCATCCGAAATAATATGGTGCATCGTAATCAGCAACACATGGGATGCTTGCGACAACTGAAGTAACTTCACTCGCACTAACGGAGCCACAGCTAGATCGAAATATTGCTGTGACTCATCGATCGCTAATTGTTTGACTCTTGCTGACTGTTCCGGCTCTAATAATTGCTGTAAGTCGATGATGGGGATATCGATCGATACATGAGGATTAATTACCTGAACGGGGGCATCATTTACCAGCTCAAAATGAGTTCGCAATATCTCATGACGGCGAATAATCTCGACAATCGCCATTTCTAGTACGGGAATTTTCAGCGTCCCGAAAAGTTGCAATGCCACCGGAATATTATAAGTAGCACTTGCCCCTTCTAATCGATCGAAGAACCACTGTCGCGCCTGAGCAAAAGATACAGGTAAATCGCCAACTCGGTCGATCGGTATAATTCGATCGTTAGTAGAGCTATTATCTAAATTACTGCGCTGAATAAAGTCGATTAGCTCCGACTTGCGATCGGCTAATTCAGTCCGAATTTCTGCCGTTAACACACCTTTAGGTGCATCACAACGCAACCGAATTCCGTCGGTATTATCGACCCATAATTTGATATCTAGCTTGCCTAGATCGGCTAAAAATTCTTTAGTTGTTTTCATATCTTTTTTTAAAATATCCAATAAAATATGCGATCGAGCGAACTAGATATCCCGTAGGCTAGGCAGTGCCCACCAGCAAGGTTTCAGGCATATTTCTCGATCGATTAGCCGCAATAGAGAAGGCTCTAACGGACTAGAGAGAGGGTAAAAATGAATTTTCGGTTCCTGTGGATTTGTGCTGTTGAAGCTTGTGATGAGATCTACGTTGGGAAGTTTGGTTTTATGCCGCAATACGATAAGCCAGCCAGCGGTAAACGTCACTAGTAAGTCGATGCAGTAGCCGTCGAGTGGGCATTACCCACCTTACGAATTACTTATTACTTATTACTTAAATCTCAATCTCTTCTCGATCGAGTAATCGATCGATATTTTCGGCTAACTCCGCGATTGTTGGTAATTCAAACAAACGACGAAGCGGCAATTCTACCCCAAATGTCGATCGCACGCGAGACATAATTTGAGTTGCTAGTAAAGAGTGTCCGCCTAGCTCAAAGAAGTTATGATGAATGCCGACTTCAGGTAGATTGAGAATATCCGCCCAAAGCTGGGCTAATTTAATTTGAGTTGAGGTAGTAGGCAGAGTAAAAGTATCGATCGAACTAAATTTTAGGTCTGGAATCGGGAGGTTATGGCGATCGACTTTCCCATTCGCCGTCAGCGGAATACTATCCAAGAATACAAAGGCACCTGGCACCATATATTCAGGCAGCTTCTGTTTGACAAAATCGCGTAAATCGCTGGTTTCAATTTGTGAATTAGGGACAATATAAGCGGCTAAATATTGATTTCCTACCTGTTCCTCTCTGGCAATAACTGTCACTTCCCGCACTTGGGGATGTAGATCTAATACTGCTTCAATTTCACCAAGTTCGATCCGAAAGCCCCGAATTTTGACTTGGAAATCGATCCGACCGAGAAATTCAATGTTACCATCGGCAAGATACCGCCCTTTGTCGCCAGTTTTGTACAGTCGTGCGCTCGCTGATTGACTGAAAGGATTGGGGATAAAAGCTGCTTCAGTTAGCTCTGGCGCATTCAAATAACCACGCCCGACTCCAGCACCACCCACGTAGAGTTCGCCTGCTACGCCGATCGGCACTGACTGTAAATGGTGGTCGAGGATATATAATTGGGTATTAGCAATTGGATGACCGATCGGTAGATTTAAGACCTCTGATGCTGGGGGAGATGCGATCGGATAATGGGTGACATCATCGGAGCATTCCGTCGGCCCATAGGCATTTAACATCGGGATGGTAGGATAATACTCGAACCACTGACGGCATAATTGGGGCGGTAAAGCTTCACCTGTGAGCAAGAGCCAGCGCAAACTGGATAATTTGGCTGGGGTTGCACCATCAATGATTTGTTGAATCATCATCCGTAATAAAGACGGTACGATTTCTAGGATGGAGATCTGTCGCTCCTCAACCAGGGCAAATAATTGACTCGGATCTGTGGCGATTTCAGTAGGGATAATTTCGACGGTGCCACCGACTAATAATGCTGCTAAAAATTGCCAAATACTAATATCAAAAGCTTGGGATGCTGTTTGAGCGATCGGATCGTCAGCGGTTAAGTTTAGATCCGTTATCTTGGTAAATAAATGATTTACCATTCCCCGTTGTTCTAGCATCGCTCCTTTGGGCGTACCTGTAGAACCAGATGTGTAAATTATGTAAGCTAAGTTATCGGGTGTCGATCGAATTGGCAGATTTTCAGTTGAATATTCCAACCGATCTAAATCTTCGATATATAACAGTTGAGGCTTAATTTCGATCTGCCCAACGATCGATACAACTGCTGATAAATATTGCTGTTGAGCTAATATAAATGGTACTTTACCTTGGGATAATACTTGCTGTATCCGTTCTACTGGATGTTCGGGATTGAGTGGTAGATATGCCCCACCTGCTTTAAATATTGCCAGTACTGCTGTCAAGAAATCGATATTGCGATCGCCCATCAAAGCTACAATTGTCTCGGCTTCCACACCAAGCTTGACTAAATGTTTTGCCCATCGATTCGCCCGATCGTTTAATTGTTGATAAGTGAGTTGTTGGTTGTTAAATACCACGGCAATGGCATCTGGAGTAGCGGCAACCTGTTGCTCGAATAATTGGGCAAAGCATCGATCCAACGGATAGGCAGCTTGAGTATCATTCCAGTTGTTGAGTAACTTTTCTTGCTCTATCCCTAATAGTGGTAATTGAGCGACTCCCTGATCTGGATTGGCGATGATACTCGCGAGTAAAGTTTCAAAATTGGTTGCTAATCGATCGATTGTCGGACGATCGAATAAATCGCTGTTATAGCCTAATTCTGCCTTCAAACCATCCTCTGTTTCCGCCATCGACAGGAATAGATCGTTTTGGGCACTGAGATCTTCTAGCTCTAATAAATCGAGGCTAAGTTCGGGTAATTCTAATTTCTCCATCGGTGCATTTTGCATCACAAACATCGTCTGAAATAGCAGTGCATGGCTCAGAGATCGTTCTGGCTGAAGCTCCTCAACTAGTTTCTCCAAGGGGAAATCCTGACGATCGTAAGCTCCTAATGTTGTTTCCCGCACTTGAGCGAGTAACTCTAAAAAAGTCGGGTTTCCTTGCAGCTTAGTTCGCAGCACTAAAGTATTAATAAAACACCCAATTATCGACTCTACTTCACTCCGCTGACGGTTGGCGATCGGCGAACCAATGACTACATCATCCTGTCCGCTATATCGAGATAGTAAAATAGCAAAAGCAGCAAACAAGACCATAAATAAAGTCGATCCAGACTGTTGACAGATAGCTTTGATGGCTTGAGTCAATCCTCGATCGATCTGAAAATATTTAGTCCCACCTTGAAACGTCCGAATTGATGGACGGGGACGATCGGTTGTGAGCGTCAGAAATCTCGGTGCATCTGCCAAATGTTGTCGCCAATAGTTAAGTTGACTTACCAAAACATCCCCAGTCAACCATTGTCGCTGCCAATCGGCAAAATCAACATATTGGATCGGTAATTCAGGCATTACCACCGGATTACCTGCCGCAAAACCTGCATAAAAGCTGGCAAATTCTCGAAACAAAATGCCCACAGACCAACCATCAGCCGCAATGTGGTGCATTACCAATAGTAAAATATGTTCGCGATCGTTCAACCGAATTAAAGTAGGGCGCAACATCAAATCTGTCGCCAAATTAAACGGACGTAACGGTTCAAATTTCAAAAGTCGATTGACATCTATTTGACATCGATCTTCAGATAAGTGAGTAAGATCGATTGTATTTAAAACTACTGACTGTGGTGGTAGAACTACTTGAACTAACGTCTCATCAACGGTAGCAAAAACAGTCCGTAGCGCGTGATGTCGATCGACGATCGCATCGAGAGTTCGTTCCAGTACATCTACCTTCAAGCTCCCATTCAACCGCACTGCGATCGATATATTAAATGGATTATCTGGCTCTAATTGATTCAAGAACCATAGTTGCTGCTGTGAGAAAGATGCAGGTGCGGGAGCGATACTTTGTCTGGGACTAATTCGGGCTTTTTTAACAGCCGATCCGCCCTTTTTCATCAGGCGTTCTTGCAGGAGTGCGAGTTTTTCAGGTGAAAGATTAGCGATGCGATCGTTGATATTGCTCATGGTTTTGGGGAGAGTGAGGGGGAGACGGGGAGACAAGGAGACGGGGAGAGGAGGGAGTGAGTTTGAATCTCTGTCTCAAAACAAACTTATTACTTATTACTTATTACTTAATCAATCTTGCTCCAATTCGGCTAAGATCCTTGCCATCTCCTCATCCTCGGTGTCTTCAGCTAGATGTTGAACGACAGTTTCGGCGAGATCGGCGATCGTTTGTCGCTCGAATAGAGTCCGTAAGGGCAGATCTACCTGGAGCGCGTCGTGGATGCGGGAAATAACTTGAGTCGCTAACAGTGAATGTCCGCCCAACTCAAAGAAATTGTTGTGAATTCCGACATCTGAGATCCCCAGAATGTCCGCCCAAATACTGGCTAAAATCGTCTCTATTGGCGTACTTGGCGCAACTGTGCGATCGAGTTCCGAGTGCCCTTGTGCCAAATTTGCGAGTGCTTGACGATCGATTTTGCCATTGGGAGTCAGGGGAAAAGACTCTAGCATCACAAACGCTGACGGTACCATGTATTCGGCGAGTCGTTCGGTGAGAAAACTCCGTAATTGACTCGCGGGAATCGTTGGCGGTAGCGGAGCGTTTGCCTTAGCAATACCCTCTCCTGTGGAGAATCCAGCTTTGGGCACGATATAGGCAACTAAACGTTTTCCCGTCGGTTCGATTCTTACTACGACTGCGGCTTCTTGCACTTGGGGCTGGAGACTCAGCACCGCTTCGATTTCACCTAGCTCGATCCGAAAGCCGCGAATTTTCACCTGGAGATCGATTCTGCCGAGAAATTCGATCTCCCCATCTGCTAAATATCGAACTAAATCACCCGTTTTGTACAGCCGCCCTGAATAGTCTTGACTAAAGGGATTGGGGATAAATTTCTCGGCGGTGAGTTCGGGACGATTGAGGTAGCCTCGCGCTAAACCCGCGCCGCCGATATGCAATTCGCCCGCAACACCGATCGGTACTGGTTGAAGATGACTGTCGAGGATGTAAACTTGGATATTAGCGATCGGTCGTCCGATCGGTGGTGCTGTTTTACTGGCAGTGCAAGTAGCCGTTGTAGCACATACCGTCGATTCTGTCGGCCCATAACCGTTCATGAATCTTCGTCCTGGCGACCATTGTGCCACTACATCGGGGGGACAAGCTTCGCCTGCAACGATAATCGTCTGTAAATCTGGATAGGCTCCACTGGGCATCGCCGCCAGAGCCGAAGGTGACAGGGTGATGTGGCTAATCCGCTGCTGCTGTAATAATTTCATCAATCCCGTACCTGGAAGTAAGGAATCTCGGTTGCCTAAATAGAGAGTAGCTCCCGCACAGAGCGACATCACTACCTCCGAAATCGACGCATCGAAGCTAAAGGAAGCAAATTGCAGCACGCGGCTATCGGAACGAACATCGAAGCCGCGAATCTGCGCCAGGGCGAGGTTACACAATCCCTGATGCTGAACTAGTACGCCTTTGGGCTTGCCTGTAGAGCCGGAGGTATAGATGACGTAAGCGAGGTTGCTCGGTTGAAGATCGCTGGTGGGATTGGCGGTAGATTCGCCCTCGAAATTATCCCAGTCATCTAACTCAATCGTCGGCACATCAACAGCGGGTAGACTTGCCAGTAACTTTTGTTGTGTCAACAGCACCGCTACCTGAGCATCAGCCAGCATGAAACTCAGTCTGTCGGCGGGATAGGCAGGATCTAGAGGCACATAGGCACCACCAGCTTTGAGAATGCCCAAGAGTCCAATTATCATCTCGCAAGAACGTTCGACACAGATACCAACTAGTACCTCTGGTTTCACTCCCAATGTTTGGAGATAGTGTGCCAGTTGATTCGCTCGATCGTTCAATTGACGGTAAGTTAGTTGGGTACTTTCATACTGCACGGCGATCGCATTTGGAGTCTTGGCTACCTGTGCTTCAACCAATTGGTGGATGCACTTATCGGCGGGATAATCGGTGTGGGTATCATTC
>NZ_JANYJC010000085.1 GCF_025361915.1 Chamaesiphon sp. GL140_3_metabinner_50 | reverse complement strand
AAAGTTGAAAGTTGAAAGTGGATAGATCTGTAGGTTGGGTTGAAGAATGAAACTAGAGCATACTCACCCAAAGTTCCTTTCATCCATTAGACGACGTTTTCATCGGCTCAGTTGCTTCTATGGAGAATCGAGCCGATACTCTACATTCCTGAAGCGCGAAGTACAAATCTCCCAACTCCACGCTCTCACTTACTTATTAAGTTGATTTAATAACCACAGTGCGCTGACAATACCGATAAAATGGGCGGTAATCGTGTGCGTGTTACCCAGTACGATCAAAATATCGAGCGGTTGAATAATTTTACTCAACGCATCGGGGCTGAATACAGCAAACGATGTCATCGAAGATAATGATTTACCCAGCAGCGTACCGGAGATCGATTCAGCAGCCAAAACGCTCGATCCCATGCCGACGATCGAAGATATCAAACCCCACTGCACCAGCTTGATTGTATCGGCTTTTTTGGGACGAAGATCGGGATTTTTGAGCTTGCGGGAAGTTAAGACATAGCGAAACGACCAGTAAACACTCACATATAATACCAGCAAGCCACCCAATGTAAAGATCAGACTCCCACCAGTCCCCGGATTTCTCGCCCCCGTACTGGCAAACGGAATCGCGAACAGAAAAATTAGACTCGATACTACAGCCAAAACGAGTTGCAGCCAAAATCCCGCCCAGCCGACCCGCCGGAGTTGGCTGGCAATTTTCCGAACGGTTTGCGGGGTGTTACCGTTAATTTCTAGGTCTGACATGAATATTAATTAAGAATTTGATAAGAAAGTAGAATAATTGTCGCTTGATGTAAATTGGATGAGTTAAGCTAAAAACTGGGTATCTATAAATTTGCTCTAAACAATTTGTTAGTCTCAACACCATAAAAATTGTTTTCCGGTCTGGTTGTAACAGATTTATCTCAACCCGCTTTTTTCTCAATACTCGATTCTCCCTAAGCGCAAAGCGCAGGCTCTCGGTTACGCGCAGCGTTCCGCTCCGAATGAGGCTACGCCAACGATCGACGTTACATTTAGCTTGACGGCTAAATGAAGATGAAATCGAACACCAATATTATAAGGTGGTAACAGCTATGAACTTTGAAGATATCTACTGCTTTTTCCGCAATCCACCACCACTGTATCTAAATCAGGAGTTGGCGGTTTGCTATATTCTCGATATTCTGCTCCAGGGCGATTCTTACGGTACTGAATTGATTGCTAGATTGGAGCATGAATCTTCAACCTATCGGCTCTCAGACACCGTTTTATATAGTGCAATTAAGTTTTTAGAAGCTAATGGTACTATTGTCGGCTACTGGAAAAAAGTTGAAGGTCGCGGTCGTCCGCGTCGGATGTATCAAATAGATGGTGATTGGACGAATAAAGCCCAGGAACTCGCACATTTCTGGAAACAATATTCCGATCCTCATTTTACACGCTCTGAGAACATTGCCGTTTTTGATAGTCGATCGCTATCGATCGGTAATTAAGGATTGGAGCATCGGGATAAGGCTAAAAGCTCGATCTAACTTATTAATGCAATTGCTCTATCATACCAAAGGTCAGGCTGCTCTAACGCGGAGCGTCTGCCTTGGCAGATGGATTTTTTCAAGCCGCAGGTATCGTACCTGCTTTTTTTATCGATCGGATGTGTTAGCTTAAATTGTGGCACCGATGTAAATCGACTGTTACTCTCTACTGTCTACTGGTTTAAGAATGGCTACCAAACGGATTTTGCTCTGGTATCGTAACGATTTGCGTTTGCACGACCATCAACCATTAACTCAGGCTCTCAAACAGGGTGCCAGTATCATTCCATTATACTGCTTCGACGATCGCCAGTTCGATCGAACGCCGTTTGGTTTTCCGAAGACGGGTGCGTTTAGAGCGCAATTTTTACTCGAAAGTATTACCGATTTACAGCACTCATGGCAAACTCGCGGGAGCGATTTGCTAATTCGGCGCGGATTACCCGAAGTCATTATTCCTGAATTAGTCGAGCGATTGGGCATTACCGATGTCTACTATTATCAAGAAGTTACCGCCGAAGAAAATGCGGTAAGCACCACATTAACAGCCGCCTTAAAGGCGATTAATGTCAATAGTCAATCTTTTTGGGGTCAGACACTCTATCATCTCCAAGATTTACCGTTTGGATTGCCAAATATTCCCGAATTATTTACCAAGTTCCGTAAAGATGTCGAACGCGATAGTCAAATTCGACCCGCTTTACCTACTCCGGCAAATTTACCGCCACTCCCCGCAGATGTAGATCGAGGAAGTATCCCCAGCCTAGCCGATTTGGGTCTAGCAGCACCCCCAGTTGACTCGCGCGGCGTTTTGGCATACCAAGGCGGCGAAACGGCAGGAATCGCCCGATTAGACGAGTATATCTGGCAACGCGATCGATTGCGGATCTATAAAGAAACTCGCAATGAGATGTTAGGTGCCGATTATTCTTCAAAATTTTCAGCTTGGCTGGCGTTAGGGTGTCTGTCGCCAAGCTATATTAATGCTCAAGTAGAGAAGTACGAAGACGAACGAGTTGAAAATGATTCGACTTATTGGTTGATTTTTGAGTTGTTGTGGCGAGATTATTTTCGGTTTATTTGTGCTAAACATGGAACGAAGATCTTTAAAAGATCGGGACTCCAAGGTGTCGATCTCGATTGGAAACAAGATTGGACGAGATTCGATCTCTGGCGGGAGGGCAAGACGGGATTTCCGTTAGTAGATGCCAACATGCGCGAACTAGCAGCAACGGGCTACATGTCTAATCGCGGTCGTCAAAATGTGGCTAGTTTCCTGACTAAAAACCTGGGTATCGATTGGCGGATGGGTGCAGAATGGTTTGAATCGTTGCTAATTGACTACGATGTTTGTAGTAATTGGGGCAATTGGAACTATACGGCTGGTGTTGGTAACGATGCGCGTGGTTTTCGCTTTTTTAATATTATCAAACAGTCCAACGATTACGATCGCGAGGGTAAATACGTCAAACATTGGTTGCCAGAATTAGAGGGTATTCCAGCCGCTAAGGTTCACGAACCCGGTAAGCTTTTACCTGTCGAACAAGAACGTTTTGGTGTCAAGATTGGAGTCGATTATCCGCAGCCTGTCGTTGATTTATTTAAGTCTGCGCGCTCTAACGAAGTTATCTACAATCTCGCTTTTAATATCTCGAATAGTTCTAGCGATCGACCCGTTCCCAAGCGTCGCTCTAAGTAGGTAAACTTAGGGAATGGGGAACATAGCTATTATGTAGATTCCCCATTCCCTAATTTGCTGATACGATCGACCGCTGACAACTCGGACAAACGGCATGGATTGTCAATTGGCAGTCGAGTAGATGGTATCCTTCCTTTTTAGAAGTTTTATCGCCGATTTTGAGGACAGACTCATTCTTAAATTCGATCGTTTGGTTGCACTTAACGCAGATCAGATGGTGGTGATGGTGGTATGGCTGATTTATTTCATAATGCTTATGATCTTCGGCTAATTCTAGTTCGCGTAAAATCCCCATCCGCGCCATCAGTTTGACAGTACGATAGATAGTAGACAAGCTAATATCGTGTCCTTCTGTATGAAGCAGTTCGCACAGTTCCTCTGCGCTCAGATGTTTGCCTGCTGCTAAGTTTTGAAAGATATTTAGAATGACCTCTCGTTGGGGTGTAAGTCGCCAACCCCGTTCGTGCAATTCAGCTTTGAGAGAGTCTGCTGTGTAGAATGACATGCTCATCACCCAGTTTAGATCGTTGATTACTATCATATCCGATCTGATGTTCCATTTGCAAGAAGCAAGTCTTATTGAGAATAACTCTCTTTTAAAATTAGGTTTTAGGTTTTAGATTTTAGGTTTTAGGTTTTAGGTTTTAGGTTTTAGCGAAGATCTACCCACCCCTCCAGGGAGGGGATTTTTACTCATTACTCATTACTTCTTACTCCCATCTCCCATCTCCCATCTCCCATCTCCCCTCTCCCCTCTCCCCATCGGTTATGGAAAATATTTAAGAACTCATCCGATTGGGAGATATGCTGCCTTAAACTCCAATGATAAGATTTGTATAGATGAGTGAGTTGAGCGTACCTAGTAGTGATACTGCTAACCCAACAACTGGGGAGAGTGACCGCGACTTGCAACCATCGAGCTAGTTATTATTACCCACCACAATTTGAGTGACTATCATGGCAACTTCTACTCCTTCTACTAATCCTAACAAAACTTCTCTATCACCCGATCGTAATGAATGGCGTTGGGGCTTTACACCTCAAGCAGAAATCTGGAATGGCCGTTTTGCAATGCTCGGATTTGTAGCTGCGTTATTGACTGAATATTTTTCCGGGCAAGGCGTTTTGCACTTCTATAATTTGATGCACACCGTCACCAACACCGTCACCAACACCGTTGTGCGTTAGATCGATCGAACTTGCTACATACCACTAGTATAGTCAATCAGATCGCCAAGACAGCGATCGACACAGTTGATATTTAGAAACAGCTCTAACTTTGAGGCTGACTCTAAATTGAAATCTAAATGGCTAGATCTAGGGGGGTGGGGTTTCGCCTCATCCCCCTTTGGTATTAAGGTGCTACATTTCTCGCGAGATTTAAATCAAAGTTACGAGGTATCGGTAGCCCAATCGGGGAGCCAGCACCGATATCGATCTAAATGGCGATCTCCACCTAGATCGAGTGCCCATTTTACGCCAGCAGATTCCCGATTGTGAACTCTCGGAAGTAAATATATGACCGTAACAAATGTCGAAAATGCACGCCCCGCCGCAGATCTAGAAATCGACAGCTCCCTGGTTAAGCGCATCAGCACGCTCAAGTATTACCAGCTTGCTTCAATGACACCACCGCATAGCGTTTATTTTCGCCGGATGGAAGCAAGAATGCTGGAATTACAGAAATATCATAAAATCAGCCAAGAGTATATCTTGCCGATTCCTTATCTGTGCCAGGTTTATCATCTGCTCGATCTCAAACATCTAGAGCTAGTACATAATGTCAGTCTCAAGGGTTTAAAAGTCGGTAACGTTAGCGAATTTGTAGAAACCAGTAGCGGCGGTAGTGTCAAATTCAAAACTACCCTCAACCCCACGCGCAATCTGCTGAAAATGTGGAGACAGCCAGTAGTCGAAGCCGAGTTGACTCTCCATACTCCCTACACGATCGAATTGAGCATTCCTGTCTACAAAGAGCGGAAGATCGCGATAATTTTTAATATGTTGCCACTTGGCGATAATATTCACAAATTATTTATCGATATCTATACCGATTTAGCACTTCCCAAGCCGATCTTACAAGTTATCTTACATTGTGCTGCCTGTCTGACGCTATTTGAAGATCTGCCCTATCTGCACAGACTTGCTAACGGAAATTTACATCGCAAGGTCAAATCTAATAAAGTTTCTAACTCTGATACTATGAAACTTTTTAAGCGGTTTGTAGATTTGTATGGTTCGAGCTTCGAGGAACCCGGCTCGATTGGTGCAGTCGAACTCCACCCTCGCTCGGACGTTGGCGTAGCCGCTGCTGGACGCGAGCATCAAGCAATTTAAACTTTACCCGCTCTACATCGACCATATTTCTTAGTCCCAAGCTGTTACCAGAAATCTACGATGTTTGTGCCTACTATATTAGAGCTGGTTTCATCTATTTACTCAGTGACATTTGCAATCTGTATGTCACTGAGTCTTGTCTACTTCACTTGGTCGAGCTGGAACACTTTCCAAAAAGACTGGCTCCATCTCAAAAAGCTGCATCAAATTCCCTGCGATCGATGTGTCTTTTATACAGGTGAATATTATCTTAAATGTACCGTTCATCCCCACAAAGCCTTTCACGAAGAAGCGATCGACTGCACCGATTATCGCAGTGTGAAAAGTGAATAGTGAATAGTGAATAGTGGATACTCCTTACTCCTTACTCCTTACTTCTTACTCCCATCCCCTCTCTACCCATTGACATCGATCGAAATTTGAGAGTTCATCCACTTGGTAGAAAGTAGTATATGGGTGAAACTGGTAAGATTCGGTCAGATCGTTGGCGTAGTTAGACCGTTGCAAAGTGTTCCCCCGCCTGAATTTTGACTCACAAAATCGGAGCGGTTGCAACTAGTGTAACGCGAACTTATCCAGTCTGGCGATCGCCATTCATTTTTAAGGAGAAACTAAATTGACTCATTACTCATTTGAGTTCTATGGATTCACCTTTTTTGGGATTATTTTGGCACGATATCTAATTTTTGCGGGGGGAACGCAGTTACTGTTAGATCGAGTGGGGAGGCAAAGTGTTAGCTCTGCGGCGATTGTCAATCGGTTTGGGCTGACATCAGCCACGATGGGGGATATCAAACTGGCAGTACTTTCTGCTGCTGTGTTCGCGATCGGTGCGGCGGCGATTGCGACAGCAACCCAAGCGGGCATCACGCGCATCTACTTAGACATCCACCAATATCCAGTGTGGTATCTGGTAGGTAGCTATGTTATCGCGATCGTCTTGCAAGATGCCTACTTTTATTTCATCCACCGACTGTTTCATCACCGTTTATTATTCCGGTGGTGGCATCATGGGCACCATCGATCGCATCCACCGACACCTTGGACATCTTTTGCTTTCGATCCGCCAGAAGCGGTCGCTCATGCCTTATTTTTAGTCGGAATTTCGTTATTACTGCCACTACACCCGATCGCGATAATTGCCATTCTCAGCACTATGACAGTATGGGCAGTTGTCAATCATTTAGACCCCGATACGCTCCCGATTGATTTTCCGCATCATTGGTGTGGTCGCTGGTTTACAGGCTCCGCCCACCATGCGATTCACCATCGCCAATATGGTTTACATTTCGGGCTGTACTTTACCTTCTGGGATCGACAGCTCGGCACCCAATCACCCAAATACACACAGGAGTTTGCTGATGTTACTCACTGAATTGAATGTTGATGACCTCGATACCCTGACACACTTTCGAGTCGAGCGGTTTCTGCACTTTTTTGCCACTAGTTTGCCGAGTTGTTTGATTCAACTCAATGGTTACCAGATGCTGGAAATCCATTGCCCTAGTACTGAAATTATTGACGATCTGCTGGATGATTTGGAAGAATTGTGCGATCGGGCGTGGCTGATTCTGGGTGTACATTCACTCTCTTTGTATTTTGGTGAAGAAGAAATATTATGTACCAATACTTATTTTCGATAGGAAACGTGTTCTCTATCAATAGGTAGAGTTCGCTATTAATAATCTCCCGATTATCTAGCTCGATCGACAGAGCCATAAATGAATATTTCAGTAGATGCCTCAAATTGTCACGTTTGATAATATTGGGCTATTGCGATCGATGTAGAAAGCGATATTTCAGTTCCTAATCTAGCAAGTTAAAAATCAGATGAAAACAGATACAACTCCGACTAATCCATCACAGGAAAAAGAAACAAACATGTTGGCAGCCGAAGAGCGGGAAGCTGCCAAGTCTTATGATAAACCTACCCCCGATAGTTACGACCCCAATATTATTCCGGCTGAGACCGCAGCTAGAAAAGAGCGAGAAGGTGACGATTTTAAACGTTTACCCCAGCATCCACCCGGATCGGAAAGCCTCGATACCACAGGCGGTTTCACAGTTGACAAAGAAGGATTAGTAGACAACTTTGCGGTCGAACCTGAAATGTATTATGAAACTCCCGGCGATGCTGAAACCCAAAGCGATCCGGAATAAGTAACATCTAAATTTGATGTTGTTTACTAAATTCACCCACAACTAAAAAAATCGAGGAGCAAATATGATATTACACAAACGTGGAATCGGCATCTTTTCAACTTATCAAGCGGCTGAAACTGCTTTAATTCAATTAGAAAGTACGGGCTTTCCGATGGATCGCGTATCAGTGATCGGTCGCGATATGGATCGCAAGGTTGAAGTTACTGGTGCAAAAACTAGCGATACATTAGCAGACCTCGGCAACGAAGCAGATCGCCACAATAAAGCTGCCGAAACTGCCAAAAATGGTGCGATCGCAGGTACCACTTTTGGTGGTGTGGCTGGTTTATTAGTCGGCTTGGGCGCATTAGCAATTCCGGGTGTCGGCCCAGTGATGCTGGCAGGTGCCGCTGCGACCGCACTCGCGACTACAGCTACAGGTAGTGCGATCGGTGCTGCTGCTGGCAGTCTGACAGGTGGTTTGGTTGGTTTAAATATTCCTGAAGAGCGGGCAAATGTCTATAGCGATCGGGTAGGGCATGGGAACTATTTAGTGATGGTAGAAGGCTCTGAGGCAGAACTAGAGCGGGCTGGATCGATTTTTGCCAAAGGTGGCATTCAGGAGTGGTCTGGCTACGATTTACCCACCGATCCCGCTCGAATCGCCACTCCTGTTAAGACTGAATATCTCGAACACTAACCGCATCGAATTCCAGAACTAAATTAAATGAGGGCAATATGAATCAAAATACTACACCCAGCTTTATGCAGCCGTTAGTGTTGAGCATCTTGCTAGCAACGACAATCTCTGCGTGCAGCACTGCTAAAACGTCATCTGACGCGCCCGACAGTACGAATGGTACCGGACAAACTACCAAAACCGAAGGTACGAAGAGTACCAAGGATGATGCCCAAGATCCGATTCGCAAAAAGCAGATCGAATCAGATATCCGAGCGCGCGAACAGCGCAATAATATCGGTGGCAATCCGGTAGTACGTAGTGGAGAAGATTTAGCAAGTGAGGTGCGGGGAAAGTTAGAAGCAAATATTCCCAACAGTAAGCTGAGTGTCGATGCCAAAGATGCCACTGTCACGGTATCGGGATCTGTGGCTAACCAAGCTCAACTAGACAAGATTAAACCATTGGCACTGCAAATTAAAGGTGTCAAAAATGTCTTAGTCAAAGCGGCTGTCAAGCCATAATGGATCCCCCTGTCTTGTCGGTTTTTTACATCACGGGGGAACCCCAGAATCAAACCGCCGCTGTCTTGTCTTGACACACACAACTGGGAGGGAACCTCCCAGTCGATGCGTCGCTGTCTCGCATAATCCGGGAGGGAACCTCCCGGCTGCGAGCCGCTAAATCCCCCTTCAAAAGCGGATGCGCGCACCGTCCTTTGTTCCCCGACAGTGAAGCGCACCAAGCGGGGGACTTCCGGATCCGG
>NZ_JANYJC010000052.1 GCF_025361915.1 Chamaesiphon sp. GL140_3_metabinner_50 | reverse complement strand
CGATCGACTGCGAGTTAGCGATGGTAAGGTTATTTCTATATTGAGCGGTTGTGAGACGGCAAATCGAGTATTGGTTATCGTTTGTCCGCAGTTGGGCGATTTTGATAGTCTCGAATATGCGTGGTGGTTGCAACGCGATCGACAACAGCTTGCAGCGGCGGGTTTAGCGATTAGAATGGTGGGTATCGGCGATCGATCTGCTGGTGAAAAGTTCTGTGAGTTTACTAAGTTTCCCACTGAATGGTTATTTATCGATCGCGAGGCTAAGTTACATACTCAGATCGGTCTTTATCCGGGATTATCTCTAAAAATACCCAAATTTTCAGCCGCTCAAAATGCGTGGGTTAATCTAATTTTAATGTGTGCGGGTATCGGTAGCCCTGGTACTTTACGCGAGGTGTTTCGAGGCTATAAAGGCGATCGTAATGCACCGCAATTAATAAATGATGGCGAAGTTGTTAGGGCGAAACCATTACCGCCGATCGATGGTGCATTTTTTAATGTCGCAGGTGGGAGTGGTTTTCAAAGACCGTTTGAACTGGCAACGTTAAGGTTGAGAAATATGGCAGAAGTTATCGGGAATTGGCAGACTTATGTACCCGATCCGACTTATTTAACGCAACGAGGTGGGAGCTTTTTATTCGATCGACAAGGAGCGTTATTAGCCGAACATCGCGATCGAGGTATTCTCGGTTTTGCCGCTAATATGAGTCAGCCGCTATCATTCTTAACAGACAAAATCTAAAATTTCGATTTATTCACATCTTGCCCCAGTATGTGGCAATTGATAAAAATAGTCTCAAAACTTACTTCTAGATACTATTCACTATCTCTTATTGCTGCATTGTATAGACAAGTCTCTTTGAGTTGCTGCGTAGTCCTTTACCCCACCCCAGCCCTCCCCTTATAAAGGGGAGGGAGCAAAAGCCCCCTTTCCAAGGGGGTTGGGGGATTTAGATCTCAAAACGAAGTCTATTCGACTCGTGTATCCACGCTAGCCCATCCCCCATCTTCCCATCGCCCATCTCCCATCCCCTAAAAACACTTACCCGGATTCAGAAGATCCAGCGGATCGAATTGTTGTTTGATTTGTTTCATCAGCGGTACGGTATTGCCGCGATAGCCCCAGACATCGAGGTGCTGTTTCACTTCTACAGGTGCCTGTAGAACGGACAGGAAGCCACCGGATGCTTCGCATTGACTCCGGAGGGGTTCGATCGGTTTCGCATCGCCTAGAGCGCAGGCTCCGATGCCGCTGTTGAGATGAATTACGCCTGGAGCGGTATTATCTGTCAATCGATCGAGTGTGGCGATCGTGGCGACTGCGGCGGTGAGTCTGACACCTAATTTACACCCGATCGGTCGTTCGCCCCAAATTTTGGTCTGAATGCCGCTCCACAAGTTTTCAGCTTGGGTTCCTTGCCAGATGCCTGCTTTTAACCCCAATCCTTTGGCAATATCTAGCAATTGTGCTGACTGCTCGGCGATACTTGCGGGGATGGTGGCAAATTTAATGACGAGGCTGGGGGTATTACTCAGCTCTAATTGCTGACTCAAGGCGGTAGAGACTACATCCGCCGCAATGGGGGTAAGGGTACTGGCGAGGAGTATTTTAGCAGCTTGCTCTAGTCGATCGATCGCGCCTGTAATGATGACGGTACCTGTATTAGTCGGTTGGGGATAAACGCGCAAGGTTACTTCTGTCAAAATCCCTAATGTGCCGTAAGAGCCAGTAAATAGCTTCATCATGTCGTAGCCAGCCACATTTTTGACGACTCTACCCCCCGCTTTGGCAATTTTGCCATCGGCACGCACGAAACTTATTCCCAGTAGCAAATCTCGCACGCCGCCATACCGATGTCGCAACGAACCAGTGTTTGCGGTGGCAATTATCCCCCCAATTGTTGCCCGGTCGGGATAAACTGGATCTAATGGTAAAAACTGTCCAGCGGTAGCTAAAACTGCTTGCAATCGGGCAAATGGCATCCCGGCTTCGACTGTTACCGTCAAATCGCCAACGGCATGAGCGATGAGTCGATCGAGCTTTTGAGTACTGACAATTCGGTTGGTACCCGCGACAATGCCCCCCCAGTCTAGTTTACTGCGATTTCCGGCAATAACTAGGGGCACTCGATCGCGATTGGCACTCGCCACTAATTCGGCAAGTTCCGCCGCAGATGCGGGCGAATCGTTAATGCTGTCATCCATAATCGCTAAACTCACATCTTGCACCAGTACATCACAACCGAGCGAAATAGCCTCGAAACTTATTGCTAGATTATCCACTATCCACTATTCACTATCCACTAAAACACTAGTAGCTATGTTTTGATGCAAAATGTGAGTAAATGTCAATGGGGATATTTACAGATCTTCGCGTGCTCCCGATCCAGAGTATCATTATTTATCCCCGCGATGGTTACAGGTTACCTCTGCTTTAAAAATTCGGATTGCTAATCTATGAAGATGTCGTGCTCGTCACCATCTACGTCTGAAATTAAGTCAAAGTTGCTCGCACACATCACTCAAGCTCTCCAAGCTGATGGCGGTAGGCTGTTAATCTTAGCCAAGCCGCTAGCTCGACGCGCTCAAGTTTATACTTACGGCTTGCAGCCACAGACGACGACTCCGATCGAGAAAAATTCGGTCTGGCAAGATATATTATATACTGAGGCTACGAACGATCGCGCCTCCAATCTTCCAGATCCGATCGATCGCATCGCCGAAAGACAACTATTGAAGCCGTTATTTGCCGCTTTTGGGAATGTCGGTATCGAATCGCTACTGATTTTACCATTGCGATCCGATCGACAGTGTATCGGCTGTCTGACGCTATTTAGATCTGCACCCATACCGCCGCAAGCTGCCCGCTGGACGGATGAAGAGTTGAAACTCGCTCAAAGTTTAGCCGCAGAACTTTATCTAGCCGTGATGGCGCAACGTGTCGCCCAGATGTGTGGCAATCGGGCTTATTATGATGTGTTAACTGGGTTGCCAAATCGACTGTTATTCTCTCAACTGCTAACTTTAGAACTAGCAAAAATACCAGGAGATAGCGAAGTTTTAGCGACGATCTTCTTAGGACTAGATCGGTTTAAGAATATTAATGATGGAATTAGCTATCGATTTGGCGATCGATTACTACAATTAATTGCCGAACGCTTGAAAAATACTCTCGACGATCGGGCGATCGTCGGACGGTGGGGCGGTGATGAATTTGCAATTCTAATTCCGGCATTAGCCGATCGGGCTGCTGTGAATATCATTGCCGATCGCGTTTTGCAATGTTTCGATCTACCGTTTATGTTCGATCGCAATTTTGCTAACTTAAAAACTAACTCATTATATATTAAATCAAGTATGGGCATCGCGATCGCCACGAGTCGCGGACAAGATAGTCAAACTCTGCTCAAACATGCCGATGCCGCACTCGATCGAGCCAAACACAACGGCCGGAATAATTATGAGATTTATAGTACTCCAACTTACCATCTCACCCCTGTCGGTGCTACCTCTGTCGCCGAGCATCGCTTACAATTAGAGCACATGCTCGATAGCGTCTGTGCTGGTTTAGCAGGTAGAGCAATTGACGATCGCCAGTTATTATTACATTACCAACCCCAGATCGATATTCATACTGGCAAAATCAGCGGTATCGAAGCCTTATTGCGCTGTCAAGATCTGTATGCAAAACTGATTAATCCCGCAGATTTTATCCCCATTGCCGAAGAAACTGGCTCGATTTTACCGATGGGAGAATGGGTAATTAGAACGGCTTGCAAACAGAAAAAATCTTGGCAAGATCGGGGATTTGGCAACTTTCCCATCGCCGTAAATTTCTCAGTCAAACAACTCCAAGATCGCCACTTAATTGAGACTATTATCGAGATTTTAGCCGAAACGGGACTCGCACCCGCAGCCCTAGAAGTCGAAATTACTGAAAGTATCGCTATTAAAGATTTAGACCTGGCGATCGCCATTTTAGAATCGCTGCGGGAAATAGGTGTTAAGATCTCTTTGGATGATTTTGGCACAGGTTACTCCTCCCTGGCAATTCTCAAATATTTACCCCTAGATCGACTTAAAATCGATCGATCGTTTATTCGAGAACTTCACGCAAATACAGTCGATGCTGGTATCGTCAGAACGATCGTTAACTTAGGACACGAATTAAATCTTAAAGTCGTAGCCGAAGGCGTAGAAACCGTCGAACAATTAGAATTCTTGCGATCGATTAATTGCGATACCGTTCAAGGTTTCTTATTCAGTCGTCCCTTACCAGCAGCAGAACTAGAAACTACAATTGCTAAAGGTAGTTATTGGCAACATCCTTCCTCTCATCCCTACAATTAATCGCTTTAAATGACTTCAATTCAAGTATATGGCATTCCCACCTGCGGGACTTGTAAAAAAGCTCTCCAATGGTTAGAAGCCCAGGCAATTAGTTATGAATTTATCAATACCAAAGAACGTCCGCCCAGTCAGGCTCAAATTGCCAGTTGGGTCGCTACTTTAGGCGACAAACCAATGCGAAATACTTCGGGACAATCTTATCGCGCATTGGGTGAATTCAAAGATACTTGGACTGAAGCTGAATGGGTAACTGCATTTAGCGATGATGTGATGTTATTAAAACGTCCGATTTTTGTCAAAGATGGTCAAGCGATCGCAGTTGGTTTTCGGGATATTATGGAAATTAAGGAACTTATCATTAAAACACCATAATTTAGTATGAGTGCGGCGATCGAATCTATAAATGCTAACTTCCCTCGCCAATAATTATCCATAAAGTAATGAAATCAAATCGCAAGTCTATAGTCAGAGATTTTTGTTCGATCGAGTTTAGAGACTGGTATAAATCAGGTAACCTGACAGAGTTCGATCGAGGTTGTCTAATCGCCAGTCTTGAACTAATGGGAGAAGTTACAAGTGTTGATTTTGATTGTGTAGAAATTAGAAGAATTCAACAAGATGTTCCAAAATCTGTTTCGGACACTTTCGATCGTCATTTCTGGTACTCGCAGCATAGTCTTAGCGATTTATATCTTCTGAAAATCCCCGATGTTAATTCGGCATGATACTACTTGTGATATCATCGCTCTATGGGTAAGCTAGAAAAACTAATCCAGCAATTTCTCAACTATCTTCCAGAAGTGCGGTTTGAAGATATCCGCTATTTGTTGGAGGCTTTTGGGTTTGTAGAAATTCGATCTAGAGGTAGCCACCATAGTTTCCGCAATGAGATCGGACAAAAAGTAGTCATTCCCAAAAAAGGCGGACAGAAAGTTAAGGGAGTGTACGTTAAATTAATTGTGGACTTGTTAGATTTAGCAGCACCCGATGAAATAGCACCTGCAATAGACGATGAAACCCAAGATACAACAACAAATGATGAGTAGAGAACCTTTAGAGTACTATTTATCTCTCACTTACTCCGTTACCTTAGATCCCGATCCAGAAGGTGGATATGTCGCTCATATCAAAGATCTGTCTGGTTGTTTTACTCAAGGTGAAACATTAGCAGAGACGATGGCGAATATTCAAGAAGCTAGAGAACTATGGATCGAAACAGCTTATGAAATGGGCGATCCGATTCCCTTGCCGAATAATCTAGTTGAATATAGTGGCAAATTATTAATCAGAATGCCTAAATCTCTACATCGAGATTTGGCGCATAAAGCTGAAGTAGAAGCGGTAAGTTTGAACCAGTATATTAGCTCGGTACTGAGTAGAAGTCTTAGTTAGATCTTAAAAACATTCGTACTTGTTTCTCGATCGACAAATAAGTGCGATCGAGACCATCATATTAGTCACTAAATCTATCTTATGGCTGAGGTTATTTGCTGTCGTAGATCTTTAATATCAGCTACTAGATATATTTATTAATACCGTATGAATATCTTAGTGTTGAATGCTGGTTCGAGTAGTTTTAAATCGAGCTTATATCGATTGACTGAAGCAGAACCCAAGGATTTGGTAGTACCATTATGGACGGGAGCAATTAGCTGGAATTCGACTGGAGCGGCGACATTAACAGCCAAAACTGCGGATGAATCGATAGAGGAGGAACGATCGCAAACCGATCGGCAACAGGATATTCACGATCTATTAAATTGGCTCTGGAGTGGTAAAACTCAGGTTGTTGAAAATATTCACGCGATCGATATCGTTGGCAATCGGGTGGTACATGGTGGCGATAAATATCGCCAACCGACGTTAATCGATGATGCAGTCAAAGCTGAGATCGACAGGTTATCGATCTATGCGCCGCTTCACAATCCGGCTAATTTAATCGGGATCGCAGCAATATCAGCGATCGCTAAAGATACGCCCCAAATTGCCGTATTCGATACGGCTTTTTTTCGAGATTTATCAGAGGTGGCGTATACTTATCCCGTGCCGGATGAGTGGTTGGAACGAGGGATTAGAAAGTATGGTTTTCATGGCATCAGTCATCAATATTGCACCCAACGTGCAGCAGAATTATTAGGGCGAGATCTGGGTGAGTTGCGATTAATTAGTTGTCATTTGGGGAATGGTTGTTCGCTGGCGGCGGTGAAATCTGGACGGTGTATCGATACGACGATGGGGTTTACGCCGCTCGATGGTTTGATGATGGGTACACGGTGCGGATCGATCGATCCGGGGATCATTCTTCACCTATTGCGGGAACGGGAATATACTGTGGTAGAACTCGATCGAATCTTGAATTTTGAGTCGGGTTTATTGGGTGTATCTGGGGTGTCGAATGACCTGCGGGAAATAGATCGGGCGATCGCTTCCGGAAACGATCGGGCGAAATTGGCTTTGGATATGTATATCGATCGATTAGCCTCTAAAATTGGTTCGTTATTACCCGCTCTAGGTGGCATGGACGCACTGATTTTTACTGGAGGTGTGGGAGAACATCACGCAGGTATTCGTGCTGCTGTAGCGTCGAAATTGGCGTTTCTGGGAGTAGAAATCGATCCCGATCTCAATAAGTTATCTATCCCACCCGATCGCGATGTGGCGACTGCTAAATCTGCGGTCAGATTACTGGCAATTCATACTCAAGAAGAGTGGGAAATCGCGCGGGCTTGTTGGGCATATTTACACGATCGACATTAGTAACTAATCCAAAATCCTATGACATCAAGCATTCTGAACTATGCGATCGGGACTTTGGCAGCTTTATTTCCGATTGCCAATCCGATCGGTGCAGTGCCGATATTTTATAGTTTGAGTGCGACAGATAGCCGCAGAGATCGCCGCAAACAAGCTCAACGCACGGCTGTGAACGTAATTTTGATTTTGGCAGTGTTTCTGGTTGGCGGTCGATCGATTCTCCAATTTTTTGGGATCTCGCTGGATGTATTGCGGATTGCTGGTGGCTTATTAGTGAGTCATGCCGCGTGGGAAATGGTGACGAGTAAACCGCGCCTGATGGCATCCGAACAAAAAGCGGGGACGGAGCAGGAGGATATTTCGTTTACACCGATGGCAATTCCATTAGTTGCAGGCCCAGGATCGATCGGTGTCATTATTGGATTATCAACGAGGATGACGCAATGGAGCGATTATCTGGGATGTTCGATCGGGATTGTGTTATTCGGTTGTTTGCTCTATGTGTGCCTAGTGCTGGGAGAGTCGTTGCTATCGATCTTGGGTCAAAATGGTCTGGGTGCGTTGAATCGAGTGTTGGGCTTCTTTATTTTGGCGATCGCGGTACAGTTAATTGCGGATGGGGTATTGTCGTTGTTACATTCGGCTGCGCCCACGTTATTTCGCTAAAAATCCCACTCCCCAGATCGGGAGTGGGATTTTTAGCGAAATAACCCAACCTACGCAAGTTATTTAATCCTCATTCATTAGTGGTGCTAATCTTCGAGTACCTTCATAATCCGATCTTCTAATCGATCGAGGTCGAGACCGCCTTCATCGCGGCTGATGCGGCGGACGGTAGCATTGACACCGCCCAAGTTTTGAAGCAAATCGCGCAGAATTTCTTGTTGCTGGCGAGATTGGGTCACTTCATGCGGCTCTTGTACCAAGTCGCGAACGATCGTATCTTCCGATCTTGAGACTGTCAGCGGCTCGTCTTGCCCTTGCAGATAAACGATCGTCCGCCGTCCGGGGCCGCGTTCTTGTTCGAGAGGAATCAATGCAACCACATTATCCGATCGTACGTATTTACCAAATCCCAGGTGAACCAGTACGGAGGGTTGAATCTTCACTAAGTCTTGTCCTTTTCTATCTCTATATATCTATTATACAGCCGAGCAAGATAGCTTGTGATGCATATAGATAGCGGTTTTTACGCTATTTTAGTAGTGGTTTACAGTTGCTTTTTTAAAGCGATCCACTAGCCGAATTGTGTGGCGATCTGGGTCTTGAAATACGAACTGTCGATCGAATTCTAGGGTGGATTCGCTAGCTAGTGATATTTCAGCGGATACGAGTGGAAATTGGGCGGCAGTGAGTTGTTGGACTGTATCGAGCGGTGCTGTGACGATGATGTTGGTTTGCCAGCACCAGAGGTCGTTAAACTCAGTATCGATCGGAATTGGGCGACCATCGGTAGGTGCTAGATATTCTAACAGCTCGATGCCGATGCCTGCGGGTGCTTTGAGACTACTAATTCTGACTCTGACATTGGCAATGCCGCTCAACCGATCTTGCTCTACGCCAAAATTCTCACTCTGTTGCTTGAGTTTCATTCCCAATAAATCGCAGTAAAAAGCCAGACTGGCGGCTGTATCTGCCACGACGATCGCGGTATGATCGATGCCTAAAAATAGTGAGTCAGTCCCTTGCCATTCTGGATCGCCTTTGCCCGTGGGAAATTGAATCAGTTCCAGATGATGACCGTCGGGATCTCTAAAGTAAAAGGCTTGGATCCCGCCAGCAACTGGATTCCAATCGGGTAAGGTTTGGGGACTGGGTAAGGTTTGGGTCACCTGATGCCCGCACAGATGTTGGTAAGCGCGTTCCATATCTGAGACGACGATCGCGATATGCTGGAACCAGCGATCGTTGCTGCGGGCATCTGGGGGTATCGGTCTACCTATGGGGGTGATATATTCGGTGAGTTCGATCGTTTCTGCCCCTAGTTGGAGATCTACTACTCGCAGTTGGATGGTGGTAGATTCTTCACAGGATCGCTCGGTTTGAAGGGATATTTCATCAACAGTCTCCATGCCTGTGACTTGACGATCTCCGATCGTGGTAAATCCGAATATGGTAGTGTAGAAGTCGATCGCTCGCTCCATGTCTGCTACCGTCATCCCGATCGATTTAACTGTAGTAATTGACATGGCATTTTTTACGTACTAGATACCTGACCGCCTGTAACTTCCAGAATCGCCCCAGTCACAAAGCTGCTATCTTCAGACGCAAAATAGACATAAGTAGGTGCGAGTTCTTCGGGTTGTCCCGCACGTTCCATCGCATTATCCTTATCGAAATTGTCCACCTGTTCTGGTGTCATCGTACCGGGAATTCCCGGTGTCCAGACGGGGCCAGGAGCGACTGCATTGACCCGAATTTTGCGTTTTGCTAGATTTTGGGCTGTAGCTTTGGTAAAGGCGTTAATCGCCCCTTTACTAGCGGAGTAATCGACTAAAAATTCTTTACCAATCAGACCGAGAATGCTGCTGGTATTGATGATGGCATCGCCCGCTTTGAGATGGGGTAGGGCGGCTTTGAGCATATAAAAATAGCCAAAGATGTTGGTTTCCATTGTCCGCTGAAACTGTTCGTCCGAGATATCTTCAATCTCAAACTGGACTTTTTGATAACCCGCATTGTTTACTAAAATATCGAGGTGTCCGAATTTTTCGACAGTTTGCGCTACTGCTTGTTTGCACAGTGCAGAATCGCGAACGTCGGCTTTAATCGTCAGACAGTGTTGACCTTTTTCTTCGACTAATGCTTTGGTAATGTTGGCATCATCATCGTGGACATTGTAAACGATCGCGACATCGGCACCTTCCATTGCATACGCGATCGCTACAGCTCGACCGATGCCCGAATCACCACCAGTAATTAGAGCTACTTTACCTTGAAGTTTACCAGCAGGGCTGTAGTTAGATAAATCGCTATCTGGCAGCGGATTCATGTCTGACTGGCTGGCAGGATAGGCAAGCGTTTGAGCGGGGATTTGTTCGGCAGTCGGACGAAATTCTGTACTCATAATAATTCTCGGTTGGGTTTGTAATTGTGGGTTTAATGTGAGGTTGTTTTAAAGTTTTATGCTGTGATGTCAAAAACCTGGAGATCCCGCTGTCTTGTCGGTTTTTTATTTGGGGGGAACCCCCGAATAAAACCGCCGCTTAATGGGTACCCTCGGATTTAAGCTAATTA
>NZ_JANYJC010000386.1 GCF_025361915.1 Chamaesiphon sp. GL140_3_metabinner_50 | reverse complement strand
TTCATCCCAGTCTACTGGGGTAATATTATTACCATTACGTAAAAGTGCGCCGGGAGTAAAAACTAGCGTCGCATTAAATGGCTCTTCATGGATATCGGGTTGACGATGTTTACCATTATCATAAACAGTAACTGGCACCGCAATACTAATATCGCCTAATAGCGATAGTTCCGTCTGATTCCAATCGATGCCATTACCATACACCTCAAATTTTGCGAAAATTTGCGGACGTTTAGTTCTCATCAATAATTCGATAAATTCGGCAGTGGAGAGTAAATCCAGATTTAAATGTTTTAAGAAACTGCCTAAATATGCACCAGCAGTATTACCAGCCTTGAGATGTTCGATATACGCATTTATATTAGTAAATGTGTGGGGATGTACCAAAACTCGATAATTACTCATTGGGGTTTATTGATAAAATTTACTAATCGAATCGCACGATAACTGTCTTATCCCTAAATAGTAAATCCTAACTCACCCGACTGGCACGATCGCCGATAAAATAAGAACATGCCTCTAAACCGATCGACAGCAAGTTTAGCAGGATCGCCCTTAACATTATGAATTGGCAATTTCTATTTGCCAATAACTCGCAAGATGATTAGTTACCTCAAAGGCATCGCCATCCAAATCCAGACTCCCGCTAATAATCGGGCAATTTTGGTATTAGAGGTAAACCAAGTTGGGTATGAATTACAAGTTCCCCAGCATATGCTCACCGAAGTAGTGCAGAACTCCGAAATTCAGGTATTTACCCATCAGCAGGTACGCGAAGATGCCATTTCCTTATATGGATTTAGTTCCGCCGCCGAGCGAGATTTATTTCGGCAACTAATTAGCGTCAGCGGCGTAGGCGCAAGTCTGGCGATCGCTTTATTAGATAAACTAGGAATAGCCGATACTGTCTCGGCGATTGTCACCAGCAATATTCAACGCCTCTCTACCGCGCCGGGAGTCGGTAAAAAAACTGCCGAACGCCTAGCACTCGAACTTCGTAGTAAACTAGGACAATGGCGCATTGCAGCCGGATTGACTGCCGAGCTACCCCTGACTAGTTTGGAGCCAACCATGCAAGCCGAAGTCGAGATGACATTGTTAGCATTAGGCTATACAACTGCTGATATTCATCATGCCTTACAAGCTATTAGTCAAGATAGTTTGATGGTTAAAAGTCCCAACATTGAAGACTGGCTGCGTTTGGCGATCGCGAGCATTGAATGATTTGCTTAATTATCGATAATTGCCACTAATATGGTATTCTAATGTGTGGCTTTCGTTGTCTTTTTCAGATCGATCGCGACTGTCTATCGAATCGATCGTTCCAACTAAAACTAAACCCCCGCCTCGAAAGTTATAATCTAAATTTTTTTTACATGTCCTCATCACCCCAGACCGAAGATTTTGATGATGCTGAGTTAGTCACACTCACCGATGAATTAGGGCGAGAACTCCCTTGTTACATCGAACGCGAACTCGAACTCGATGGTAAAATTTACTTGCTATTATTACCAGAAAATGCACCGATTGAAATTTTCGCCTGGGATGAAGATGATGAAGTCACCGAGCTAGTTTCTGTCGAAGACGAAGAGGAGATCGATCGCATTTTTGCTGACGCTAATGCGGTACTATCCGAGCAAAATCTCACGCTCAAACGCACTGCTTTTACCCTCAGTGCCAGCGGCGAATTGCCACCACTCGATCCTACCGAAGTCGTGACGATCGAACTAGATGAAGAAGACGACCAATTAGAGCCAGAAGAATTCCAAATTTTGGCACGCTTTTACAACCTAGAACAAGAATATGCCATTTGCACCCCAGTAGATCCGCTGTTATTTTTCGGCAAAGCCGATGACAATGGTACGATCGCACTACTCTCCGAGCAAGAAGCCGAGCAACTCCAACCCCGACTTGAAGATCTGTTATTGGATGAAATCTAGATCTGGAGGATTACCATTGAAACTAGTCCAAACTACTCCTAAGTGGCTGTTGATTTCCGCCCCAATTGCCATGCTCACAGTGCTAGGTGGCGGTGGGATGTCGTGGTGGAATAGTATAACTGCACCGCCATCTACCGATCCCAATGCTAAAAGCATCCAAATTCAAGTCAAACCTGGCACTTCCGCTCAAGCCATCGGTCAAGAATTAGAAGCTAAAGGCGCAATTAAATCGCAACTGGCGTGGAAACTGTGGACATCCTGGCAAGCCAGACAGGGTAAAGGTTCGCCCCAAACTGGTAATTACGAACTATCGCCATCGCAGTCTTTACCAGTAGTTGCCAAGCAAATTTTAGAAGGTAAAGTTGTCCAATCTGGCTTTCTGGTCAAAGAAGGGTGGAATATTAAGCAGATGGCTGAAAGTTTTGAAAAGCAAGGTCTGTTCAAAGCTGCCGATTTTATTGCTGCAACCAAAGAAATCCCGAAAGATAAATTCCCCTGGCTCCCAGACGGACTTCCCCATTTAGAAGGATTTCTATTTCCCGAAACTTATAAAGTACCTGCCGACCAAATTACCCCCAAAGGTATAGTTACGCAAATGCTCAAGCAATTCGAGCAAGTCGCTTTGCCAGAATATCAAAAAGCCGCCGCTACTCAAAAGTTAAGCTTATTACAGTGGGTGAGCCTCGCCAGTGTCGTCGAAAAAGAAGCCGTAATTCCGATCGAACGCTCTAAAATTGCTGGTGTATTTACCACCAGACTCGCCAAAAACATGCGGCTAGAATCCGATCCAACCGTCGAGTACGGCTTAGGCATCAAACAAACCGCCGATCGACCGTTAACTTTTGCTGAGGTCAAGCGACCCAACCCTTATAATACATACATGAACGCCGGAATTCCCCCCGGCCCGATCGCCAGTCCTGGTATCGGTAGCCTCAAAGCAGTATTAAATCCAGATAGTACGGATTTATTATTTTTTGTTGCCAAGTATGATGGCACTCATGTCTTTAGCAAAACCCTATCCGAACACGTCGCCGCAACCAACGCCATTCGCCAACAGCGTCGATTTAATCAAAAATAAGTAACTTTTGTAACCCAAGATTCTAGAGCATACTCCATAGACTTAATTAAGTTCGTGGGGTATTCTCCATGCAATCAAACCTCCTGCGAAAGTAAAAATAAAATCCTATTCCCTATTCCCTCCCTATTCCCTAAATCAATGCAACTATTTCCCTTATTACAGCCTGACTTAGTATTAGGTGCCTCCGTTTTGGATTTAACCCCGGCAATTCTCACCAAATACCAGATTGAAGGCTTAGTTTTGGATGTCGATGATACGATCGTCCCCATCGGGATTAACATCGCACAGCCAGATACGATCGAATGGATCGAGCAAACTAGGCAAATCGTCCCAGTCTGGCTGGTGACAAACAATCCCAGCCAGGTGAGAATTGGGGCGATCGCGGATAGTTTATCGCTACCTTATTTCCTCAGTGCTGCCAAACCCTCGCGGCGTAAACTCCGTCAGGCAGTTGAGGCAATGAGCGTAGCACCCGCACGAGTAGCGATGGTTGGCGATCGTGTGTTTACAGATGTGCTGGCAGGTAACCGGATGGGGATGTTTACCATTTTAATCGAGCCGATTGTTTGCGCTGAGTCTTCGATTAGCTTCAACCTGATTCGGAAAGTGGAATTCGCAATTGCTAGGTTATTAGGAGTCTCTCTGACTACAAAGAAATAAATTTTTACAATACCTCACAAAGGCTTAATAAGTTGAAATATAAATAAATTATTAAGAAAACGGCGATACTCGTAAATATCTGCAATCATAGTTTTATTGGAAATAGAGTCAGCCCAGATAAAGACTCTAAGCATAATATAAAACTTAAAAACCTTCAGAGCGTTAGCTGCCACATATAGGCAGGTGACGCTCTGAACTATTTTGGGCACTAACTTTTACTAATTATTTAAAGTCGGCATCCCAATTTAGAAAGCCTCGATCCCTAGCTAGTATGCCGCGATCCCCGTTATGTCTCAGACATTAGTTATTAAAGTTGGTACGTCGAGTCTGACCCGTAGCGATGGCAGATTAGCATTAGCGACAATCGCCGCCTTAATCGAAACCATCGTCGATCTGCGCGCACAGGGATATCAAATTGTTTTAGTATCTTCGGGAGCGGTTGGAGTTGGCGCAGCCCGACTGGGAATGACCGAACGCCCAAAAACGATCGCCCTCAAGCAAGCCGCAGCCGCCGTCGGGCAAGGTATAATCATGCGCGTGTACGACGATTTGTTCAGGGAGCATCAGCAACCAGTCGCGCAAATTTTGTTAACCAGAGGCGATCTCGACAGGCGGAGTAGTTATATCAATGCTTATAATACTTTTCAAGAGCTATTTCGCTTGGGCGTAATGCCGATCGTCAATGAAAACGATACCGTTGCCGTAGACGAGCTAAAATTTGGCGATAACGATACCCTCTCCGCACGAGTCGCCAGCCTAATTGATGCCGACTGGTTATTTTTACTGACAGATGTTGACAGACTGTACTCCGCCGATCCCCGTAAATTTCCCGATGCCCAACCGATCGTCCAGATCGATCGATTAGCCGATTTAACCGCCCTCCAAGTCCAAGTTGGCACAACGGGTTCAGAATGGGGAACGGGGGGCATGGCGACCAAAATAGCCGCCGCTGGGATTGCAACTGGGGCTGGTGTCAAAACAGCGATTACGCATGGGCAATTTCCACAGTATATCGAGCGGATTCTCAACGGCGAACCTTTGGGTACGCAATTTACGCCGCAATTGCGCGCCGATAGTGCCCGCAAACGCTGGATCGCGCATGGGTTAATCGCAGTGGGAAAAATTTATCTAGATGCTGGGGCGGTTGAGGCGATTACTGCTAGCGGCAAATCTTTATTACCAGCCGGAATTACCCAGATTGACGGCGATTTTGAAGCGACGGATGCCGTACAATTGTGCGATGCTGATGGACAAGAAATTGGGCGGGGAATTGTCAATTATAGTAGTGTCGAACTCGATCGGATTCAAGGACATCGATCGAGCGATATTCTCGATCTCCTCGGCTATCTCGGCGAAGAAACCGTCATCCATCGCGATAATTTGGTATTGAGCTAGGATTTTGGATGTAAATTTGTTTACACAATGGGCATCAATAAACTTTGTCATGAGTGCCGACGTTAACTAGTAAAATAAAAATCTCTAACACATCATCTTCCTCTGAGAACTCAAAAACAATTCTACAATCATAGGCGACCGAACACGACCATAAACCCTCTAAATTGCCAGTTAACTTATGAGATTTCAAAGATGGGGTAAAAGGATCTTCCGCCAACAGCATTAATACTTCTATAATTCGCTCTCCGATCTGTGGGTTTCGTTTGGTGATTTTTTTAAAAGATCGGGTAAAACCACTACTCCAGACAACTTGCATCATTATCTCCTAGCAAATCGGTAATTAAATCCTGAACAGTACCCCTTTTTGCAGTCCCATTAGCGATCGCCTGTTTTAACTCTCGACGACTAGCCAAAATTTCAGCCTCTTGCTGCTCGATCTGTCGCTTGCGAACTAGCTCGAATAACTTCTCTTGGTCTTCGATCGATAACAGATCGATTGACTCTACTATATCTTCGACAGTCATAGTTTTATTACCTGTGAATATTAATATTTTAGGATGTCGATTCTCTTTTTGATAGGCTACGCCAACGAGTGGAGGTTGAAGATATTCTTATTATATCTATGTTGCCGATTCTATAAAAGCTCGATCGAATCTCACTATCATTCATTCGATCGCGATGAGCTTGCACCGCTGTCTGGGCAACTCCGCCTGATAGCGATGAATCAAGGCAATAATCGTCAATAACAACGGATTTTTCGCCAGTAGCCGAATCCGCTCGTTTCTGGCAAATGCCTTCTGTAAATCCGCTTTCCGCCGATCTGTTTGCGCCGAATCGTTTTTGAGCCGACTGTCATACCAATGGTCGATAAATGTCGCCACCTGCTTATCATCAAAGGATTCCAGCGTATAGTGGGGAAATTCATCGAGATTAAAAAAGTCCCGCCGATACCCCGCTGGGCGCGAGGTAATTACCGCCGGATTGTCTTGGTATTGATGCAAAAATGTCTCAATCTGCGCCGCTACCTTGCGCCGCTGTGCTTCATCCACCACCTCATCCAATCCATCGAGCAAAATCAACGCCCGTCCGCGATCTAACCAATACTCGAAAAATCCGGTGGGTAATTCCTTGCAAGCTAAACTAGCTTCGGCATTCGATCGCAAGTAATCCAGCAATCCCATATTAGGCTGCAAGATCCAATCCCGAATTCGCACCACTACAGGCAAGTAATCATCTTCTTTTGTCAAACCAATCTGACTCGGATCGCTTTGAGTTGTTCCGCACAGCATTAGGGCAAAATAACTTGCCAGCATGGTTTTCCCCGAAGCTGGTGCGCTCAATACTACTGCTTTTTTCTGATTACTTATGACTGTTTGGGCTGGAATTCGGGGTGCCGATCGATCGCGCATCGCCCATTCTTTCTATTTGCCTCAGCTAAAACAGCCTTGAGAACTTCCGTTATTGCTAGTCTAGCTAAAGTATCACCAAAGAATCCCATATAATTACAAAACGGTAGATCGATTTAATTCGATCGTGACACAAATATTGCTCAACGTCTATTACATTTAGAAAATTACTGCGAGAAACCCAATTTCTTGGAGAAGTTGGGTTTCTTTCATCAAATCAGGGTAATTTGAAATTATATTTAGTCATCGATCGAGATAACCTGAAATCGAGTTAATTTGAAGATCGATCCAATCGCTGTTTTACTTCAGTTGCTAAATCGTCGATCGACACCATCACTTGCTCTCCATTAGTCATGTTTTTCAACTGACACTGTTTATTTGCCGCTTCCTGTTCGCCAATTACCACGCAAAAAGTTATTCCTTGTTTATCTGCTAATGCAAATTGTTTTTTGAGCGGACGTTTATCGAAAGCCGTGACGACTTTGATTCCGGCTTGGCGAAGCTGTTGAGAAACTTGCAGATAAATTGGCATCAAATCTTCTTGGAGATTTAAGACCATAACTTGGGTAGGCGTGGGAGCTAGTGGTTGCAAGATATTAGCTTTGAGTAACCGATAAATTAGCCGCGTGAGTCCGATCGAAATGCCTACTCCCGGCATACTTTCGCCGATAAATGTCCCGACTAATTCTTCATATCTACCGCCAGAACAGATACTACCGAGGGCTTCGTGTCCGATCAGAGTAGTTTCATAAACCGTACCTGTATAGTAATCTAATCCGCGTGCGATCGATAGGTCGATACAGTACCGTTCGGCGGGTACGCCCAGATTTTGCACGCCGTTAATGACGGTAGTGAGTTCGGCTATTCCTAGCTTAAATTGCTCGGCATCGGGTAATTTAGCGGCAAATTCATTCAGAGCGGTTAAGACTCGTTGGCAACGCCTCTCCTCTGGAGAATCGACATCACCTTTAATATTAATAAAATCGATGACTTGTTGAGACTGTTCGGGCGATAAACCCTGAGTAGCTAAAC
>NZ_JANYJC010000377.1 GCF_025361915.1 Chamaesiphon sp. GL140_3_metabinner_50 | reverse complement strand
ATTTAGGACTGCTATATGTTGCCAAATTGATTATAACAAGCCTAAGTTATTTATCCCTCAGATGCTTGTGGGCAAATGCCCACCCTACTGGCGTGAATTCAAATCAATCTGTTCTTTTGTAGGGTATCTATTGAGTTACTTAATGTTTGAATAATACTGCTAGATAATTTCATACATTTTGAATGTGTCACGTCTCCTGCGGTAATATAGTGGACGATAGGATCTGGATTTTCATCACAAATAAAATACCAATAATGAGCACCAAGTTTGCTACCAAAAAAGAAAGCATTATCAGGAATTGGCTCGTACACATTTTCTATATCTTCTTCAATCATCTCCTGAACACCTTCATATAGATGTAACAAGCTAGGGGGGTAATGAAGGATGCTATGGTCTATCAATTGTCCGCCACCGTTACCACAAACAGAGAGAAAATTCTTGTAAATATTAGGCAGGTTGACATCAAATTTATTTTCAATATGTACAATATCGCGATGAGACATTTCCTTGATATCACTTAAAGTTATAATGTTATTTTCTAAACTAATTTTAATTAAATCACCAAGCAAAGACGCAAAATTATTTTCCATAGTTATCTAGGTCGCAAAAATTGAATGTGTGATTTAGCTGTTTGACAGCTTATACTGGAATAAATTTGGAGATATCATCTAGCAAGTAGAGGGATCGAGATGGGTTTGAATTTGGCACAGATCGATCGATTATTGGCTGAGTGGGCGCAGAAAGTGGATATTGCCAATCAAAACTTATTAGATTTATACGATTTGCCTGCATATCAACGGTTGAGTGGGATGGGGAATCCGCCGAGTAATGTCACGGGAATTACTCAACAACAAGCAAGTACGGCATTGACGGCGATCGAACGATTATTTGAGGATTTAGAATTATTCAATCAACAGATCGATCGAGCGCGGAGATTGCGGAGAGAATTACCAGCTTTATTTATTAACGATAGTCAGTTACTAGAAATAGAACAGCTCTTGACGGGGATGTCGATTCAGTTGCCGAGCATTCAGACACCTTTAGCCGAAAGAGGTTTAGTTAGTGCCAACCAACAGGTAAGAGCGATTTCGCTGGCTGAATTATTAGATCGGATGTCGATCGCTTTTGCCATTGCCAGAGATACGTTTGTCGCGGTAGAAACTGCTTGGCAAGAATTGGAATCGCAGTTAATTACGACTCATCAATCATTAGCACACTTACAACAATTAGCCCAGAAATTAAATATTGCCACACCGCCCGCATTAATTACCGCCCAAGCTAAATTTAACGAGATCCAATCGCAGATCGATCGCGATCCGTTAGGGATAAATCGCGCTTTCGTTCGAGAAATTGCCCCCTTAATCGATAATAGTCGCCACGAACTAGAAACCCTCGATCGCCAACGCCAACAACTACAAGCCGATTTTGCCACAGCACCCCAATTGCTGCAACAATTAACACAACTTAACCAAGACTCGATCGCCGCCTACACTGAAAGTCAATCAAAGATTCAGCATAGTTTACCAACAATTGCGCCATTACCCGTCGCCGAAATAGCCGAACTCGAACTCTGGCTAGAGCGATTGGTTGCCAAATTTGCCGCTGGGATAATTGCCCCCGTGCGCGTCGGGTTGACAAATTGGAGTCATAAAATTCAAGCACATACGATCGCGGCAGCATCGGCACTTACCGCCAATCGACTCCCCTTGGCTCGCAGACAAGAGTTACGCGGACGATTGGATGCGCTTGCAGCGAAGGCTCTAGCCAAGGGGAAGGCTGAAGATCCGGTTTTGACCGATTTGGGTACACAGGCGCGACAAGTCCTCTACAGCAGCCCTACAGACCTCAATCTGGCGATCGAGTTGGTGCGACAGTACGAGCAGGTTCTGAATCAGCGACTGGCGTGTTAATTTTCTTGGCGATGGAGAATTGGGGAATTGGCATCGTGTTATAGCTATAAATAGCTAGATTGCCGGATCGCACTCAGTTTCCATTTCAAGAGCATCCTAGTTCCGAGCGGGGTCTACTTGAGATCGAGATTCAAATAATAATTACATAGCAGTAATTTTGAGAATGAGGAGCAAGTAAATCTACTGTTATTTTAAATCTTATTTTGATTATGACTACATTTGAGTCGATCGCCAAACCAAAATCTCAGCTCTGGTTAGCAGCAATTAAACCGCCGATGTATACGGTGGCAATTATTCCGATTTCGGTGGGTTCGGCAGTTGCTTATGCCCAAAATCACTCGCTCGATCTCAATATTTTTGGGACGTTTTTATTATCGGCGATCGCGATTATTGCGTGGTTGAATATTAGCAACGATGTTTTTGATAGCGATACGGGAATCGATATTAATAAAGCGGAATCGGTAGTCAATTTAACTGGCAATCGCAACCTCATGTTTTGGCTGGCAAACTTATTTCTGAGTATCGGCATTGCCGGAATTGCGACGATATCTTGGTGGCAACAAGATCTCACCGTCATCGAGATCGTCGCCCTATCTTGCTTGCTCGGATACACTTATCAAGGCCCCCCCTTCCGATTGGGATATCAAGGTTTGGGCGAAGTTATTTGTACGATTTGTTTTGGCCCGTTAGCTGTAAGTGCGGCATATTATAGCCAAACTCAATCTTGGTCGATCGCTAATTTAACTGCTTCGATAATTATCGGTATTTCTACCAGTCTGATTTTATTTTGCTCCCATTTTCATCAAGTCAAAGACGATTTAGCCGCTGGTAAACTGTCGCCGATCGTCCGGATGGGGACGAGTATGGGTGCAAAGGTATTAACATGGAGTACGGCGAGTATTTATATCCTCACAGCGATCGGTGTGATTAGCAAATTGTTTCCCGTGGCGACACTACTGGTATTTTTGAGTTTGCCATTGGCGATTAAATTAACTCAATTTGTTACTGAATATCACGATCGACCAGAACGAGTTCGTACTTGTAAGTATCTAGCCGTCCGGCTGCATTTCGTAAGTGGGTTACTATTAGCTTTAGGCTTTTATCTAGCTCATTAGAATACAATGTTTGTGCTAAAATAGCCCCGACTGCTCAGAGGATGTTTGAATAAGTGAATCAAGGACTAGTATTTTTGATTTTGCTCGTTGCGGCTGTCTTAGAAGCTGGGGGCGATGCGTTGGTGCGAAAGGGGTTGCAGAGTCGCGGACTCTTGCCGCAAGTTGAATTTATCCTGCTGGGTGGTTTGACGCTATTGGGCTACGGGATTGTGGTGAACTTGCCTCCTTGGGATTTTGGCAAATTGTTGGGAGTTTACGTCACCCTATTTTTTCTAGTGGCTCAATTAATTAATTATTTTGGATTTGGTCAAGTACCTAGCATTTCGATCTGGGTGGGAGGTGCTTTAATTGTCACAGGTGGACTGGTGATTACATTCTGGAGAGTTTGAGTGAGTGTCAAAATCTATGTGTGGTTGCCTACAGGTGGCAAAGTAGGTCATTCTTCAATGCAAGTAGGCGATCGAGCCTACGTCAGTTTATGGCCAGGTAATGGGCGTAAGGGTTTCGTGCGGAGTGCGCTCCACAAAATGACGATGAATGTCAAGCGCAAACCATTTTATCGGGACTACGCAGCAGATCTCGCCGCTGAGGGAGCCGATCCGATCGTCGTGGAATTGGACTCACTCGATGAAGTGGCGATTCAGAAGTACTGGGAAAAAGTACAAGCCAGCGGATTGGAGTACGAATTAACGGAGTTTAACTGTTCGACGATCGTTGCTAATACTCTCTATATCGGATCGAATTTGCAGCCCTCATTTCAACCCCTCGCCGAGATCGATACCTATGTAGGTTTAGGGATTCCCCTGGGTGAGGTGGAGGCATGGGAACCAAAACATATTTTGCAATATGCCAAGGAGATTAAGCGATCGCAAAGATGAGCGAACCTACCAAAATTCAACCCAGATTGGTTTACTCGCCAGAATATGATATTCGCTGGCTGGGACTGGAAAAATTACATCCATTTGACAGTTGCAAATACAGCCGCACCTGGAAAGTTTTGGTCGATCGATTTGGCGACAGGTTGCAGTCAGCGACGATTACCCCAACTGCTCCAGCGACAGCGGAACTGCTGCAAACTATTCACACCCCAGAATACCTCCAGCAGTTAACTCACTCTCGCTATATTGCCCAAGCATTGGAACTAGCTTCTCTGGCTTGGGTACCCAGTGACATTCTCGATCGCCACGTATTACAGCCAATGCGACTTGCCACGATGGGGACGGTTATTGCTGCTAAAACAGCGCTAGAAACCGGCATCGGCATCAATCTATCAGGTGGATATCACCATGCTAGTCGCGATCGGGGATCGGGATTTTGCGTCTACTCAGATATCGCGATTTCTATTGCCAGCCTCCGCCAATCTGGGCAACTTACCGCCACTGATTCGATCGCGATTATCGATCTCGATGCTCATCAAGGTAATGGTTTAGCGCGGATTTTCGAGTTCGATCGCACCGTCCACATCCTCGATATGTATAACCAGGATATTTACCCCCAAGATCGTCAAGCGATCGATCGGATCGATCTCAATCTTCCCCTCGCATCGGGAACGCGAGACGATGAATATCTCAATAAACTTCAGCAGTATTTACCCAGCTTTTTAAGTCAGCTCGATAGACCCAAAATCGCCTTCTACAATGCCGGAACCGATATTTATGAGGACGATCCTCTCGGTCGGCTGAAGATCTCGGCAGAGGGGGTATTAGCACGCGATCGGCTTGTGTTTCAGACTCTAGTTGCTGCGAGAATTCCAGTGGTAATGGTGTTGAGTGGTGGCTATACGTCTGAGAGTTACCAGTTGGTGGCGAGAAGTGTTGGTGAAGTGTTGGACACTTGGGGTTTATAGCGATTTATTTCCGAAATAATTCTTGTTATGTGTAGATCTAAGCTTATGCGGCGATCTCTCACCTTCAATACCCGCACAGTAACTTAGGTGGTAAAAACTACTTCATGCAATGTCTTCTGGTATTCGTTGTTCGCTAGGTCAAGCATTTCTCCGAAAATAGGAGAGAACGGACGGTTTGAATCCATCGCGGTATACTGCTCTAGCGACCTCCAATGCCCAAAATTGATGCAACGCCATCCATCAAGGCTGCGGTGAGCATGAGTTGAAATCAGTCCCGCTTGTCCTGACATCATCTCAAGTGCCTGTCGAAATAACTCAATAAATCGAGGCTGATTTTCAGGCTGCTTCATCTTGAAAATTCCAAAGTTGACAAGTCCATCCATGCTCGGAGAGAGATGCAACTCGCTATCTTTAGGTTCTGCGGCAAAGATTTCAAACAAGTGAACATCTGGAACAGCAAAATCAGTGATGGGTTGAGTAGCCAGATAAAATTCTTGAGCTGCCCATTGAACATAACTTGTAACACTCAACCCGTCACGGCTACGGAGAACTGAGCCAGAAGAAAATCCTTCCTTGTGTTTATGAACAGATTCAATATTTTGAATTAGATATTCTACTAAACTTGCTTGGCTGTCAGGTTCTACAGGAAATATTGCAAACTCAGCTAGTAAACCATTAACTTGTTTAACAATGGGCATTTAAAACCTCAGAACTTTAGGGTGGGCAATGCCCACAGACCATTTAGATTTACAGCAAAAAGAACTTAAACTGTTTTGTTCTATCGAACTTACAATCGAATAATATCGTATCATTTAATGTTCGATCGGCGTGCA
>NZ_JANYJC010000372.1 GCF_025361915.1 Chamaesiphon sp. GL140_3_metabinner_50 | reverse complement strand
TTCCGCTATTGTGGATCGTTAATAAATTTTTGTGGGCGGGATATATGCGATCGATCGTGTCAAATGTCGAGATACAGCTTGATGCTCGGTCGATTACCTCCGGTAGGCTACGCCAACGATTAAATTTTGGGCGATCGATGGGTATATTAGAGATAGCGTGTGACGATCGAACTCTATGCAAAATTCAGGATCGGGATTTATCGGACAAGTTTTATGCGATCGATACCAGATCGAAAAACAGTTAGGGCAAAAGACTGGTAGGCGCACATTTTTGGCGATCGATCTTCAGACAGAATTACCCGTTGTTATTAAATTACTGATTTTTAATAACGAGTTTATTTGGGACGATCTTAAATTATTCGAGCGCGAAGCCGAAACACTCAAACATCTCGATCTCCCCGCCATTCCCCGCTATTTAGACTATTTTGAGTTTGACTTACCAAATTTAAAAGGTTTCGCACTCGTGCAAACTTATATCGACGCACCATCACTCGAAGAAGTAGTTAGCTCTGGGCGGCGGTTTACAGAGAGCGATTTACAAGCATTTGCCACATCCGTACTCGATATTCTCAATTATTTGCACTCGCTCCAACCGCCAGTCATTCATCGCGATCTCAAACCCAGTAATATTCTCCTTGCCAATCGTTCGGGCAATAGTATTGGGGAAGTATATCTCGTCGATTTTGGTTCGGTACAGAACGTTGCAGCCAAGGATGGGGGGACGATGACGGTGGTGGGAACCTATGGTTATATGCCGATGGAACAATTTGGTGGTAAAACGGTGCCAGCTTCCGATCTTTATAGTTTGGGTGCGACTTTAATTTACACGCTCTCAGGTACTCATCCTGCCGATTTGCCCCAAGATGATGGCAAAATTCAGATCCCAGTTAATAATCTCAGCAAAAGCTGGCGGCGGTGGTTGGAAACGATAACTGAAGTCAGTCTCAAAAAACGTTTTCCTGATGTCAGTACGGCAAAATCAGCTTTAGCAAGACTAGACGAAAGCGACCTTATTGTTAGAGAAAAACCTTATGGCAGTAAGATCGTCCTCACTAAAAAAGCCGATGAGATCGAGATCTTTATTCCCGATCGAAGATTCCCAATCGGGTGGGGCATCGCAATTGTATTAAGTTTGTTTATTATACCAATCCCTTTAACACTTGCTACGGTACTTGTCGCTCAAATATTAAATAACTATTTGTTTGTAGCATTGCCAACTCAATTGTTACCCTTTGCACCAATTGTTTATAATTTTATCTATTATTTCTTTGGAAAACTATATTTGCAAATCGATGGGCAGCAAATTAGCTTTTATAAGCAAATTGGTAATTTTCGGTTTGGAAAGCAGGTGCCGACTAGTCCTCGATTGAATATCGATCGACTCGTTTATAATCTCAAACCTCACATAAACAAGGGTAAAGATAAACGACCGTTGTTAACCAAAGAGATCGTCATCTATGCTGGCGTGAGAGAATATCGAATTTATAGCAACAGTGAAGCCGAATGTGAATGGTTGCTGGCAGAATTAAGTGAGTATTTAGATTTACCAGTGAATAGATAAAACTGAGAACCAGGAAGACGTTGACTATCGATAGTTTGCTTGAGTTCGGCTAGGTAGGATTGGCGTTCTAATAATTCAGTAGATGGTACTTCTTCAGACAACCAACCTTCTAATAATGAGATGGCATCTCGATTTTTCTCGATCTGTTCTACAGATGTTTCTCCATAGTGGTTGAGAAAAGGTTTGAGCGAGACAGCTTTACTCTGTTGTTGAGATAGCATGAGTGAATTTAGAGCGTAAGGATATATTTATCGATTATAACAAATAGCAAGCAGAGTATCGATCTGGTGGAAGATATGACACGAGCCATTTTGGTGAGGAGCGTTAGCGATCCCATATCCCCGACTTCTTGCAAGAAGTCGGGGATATGTCGTAACTGAATGATAAAATTTGGGTTTAGACTACTCGGTCGCGCTCTAGTTAATTAATCTATGAATACCCCAGTTTATCCCGTCCGCTGGCAAGACGATCGCGTGCTGTTAATCGACCAGAATCGGCTGCCAAATGAGTATACTTATGTCGAGATCGATCTGGTGGAAGATATGGCACGAGCCATTTCGACGATGATCGTGCGGGGTGCGCCAGCGATTGGTGTGGCGGCGGCTTATGGGATGTATTTGGGTGCCAAAGAGATTACCACTACAGATCGAGATGAGTTTTTGGCACAGTTGGTGGCAATTGGCAAAACGCTCAGAGCGACGCGCCCGACGGCGGTAAACTTGTTTTGGGCGATCGATCGGATGGA
>NZ_JANYJC010000339.1 GCF_025361915.1 Chamaesiphon sp. GL140_3_metabinner_50 | reverse complement strand
AGTTTTGGCGGTAGTTGTACCCTTGAGATACTTGGAAGGATGACCCGCGATCGTGACATCGTTATCATCGATAATCAGTTTGACATTGAGATTTTGAGCAACTGCTAACCGTGCGGCTTCAGCGTCGTTACCTTCTTGCTGCGAACCATCGGAACCCAAACAGAAAGCGATTTTACTAGGGTTCGCCATCGCCACACCGTTGACATAGGGCCACATGTGACCCAACCGACCGGAACTGAATTTTACACCAGGGGTAAAACCGAGTTCTGGATGTCCAGGTAGGTGAGAATGGGCAGCGCGGTATTCCATCAACCGTTCGGCGGGTAAGTCACCATTGAGGGTAGACATCAGGTACTGAGTCGCCACGCGGTGTCCGGCTTCATCGAAGAAAATCGGGACGTATTTATCCGCTGCGCCGCGAAATAGCGCGTCGAGAATCATTACTTCAGGCACAGTATCGAATGGCCCGCCAGTATGTCCGCCCACGCCACGCGCCGCACCAGTCGCAGTGAAGAACACGATCGCATCGCGACACAGTTGGATATTATGTTTGAGGCTGGTTTTCTGTTCGTCAGTCAGTGTGGGATTGCTGACATCTAGGCTGATGCGTTTGTAAGCGTTGAGATCGATCGGGAATTTAGTCATAAGTTTAGTGATTAGTGATTGCTTATTAAAGTACCTGCGATTAAAATCGCGGCTAATGTTGCAAAGTCCGCGCAGGCGGACTAAGACTAAATTTAGTCCGCGTAGGCGGACTTCGCACTCCAAGCGGCGGTTTCAACCGCTGAGGACATTGCTGATATCGATCGAAAACCTTGCGTGAAAATGCGTTATTTTATATTCTGAAGCGAATAAACACTTAAAAAATCAGCATGAAAAAGAGTATATACTAACAAACAGGCATTATCAAGACCAAACCAGCAATTTCAAGCAAACTACTGATGCTAACAGCCGAGCGCAGACAATTTATTCTCGAAATTCTCCGCCGCGACAAGAAAGTGCTGTCCTCAGAACTAAGTGGCGTACTGAAGGTATCTGAAGACACCATTCGGCGGGACTTGCGCGAACTAGCCGAATCGGGACTGTTGCAGCGCGTTCATGGCGGTGCCTTGATGGCGGCTCCTGTCACCGCTAGCTATACCGAACGGCAAATGCAAGCTCCGCAAGAAAAAGAAGCGATCGCACGAGCCGCAGCGCAATTAATTCGACCCGGACAGGTGGCGATTTTAGATGGAGGTACGACTACGCTTCAGGTTGCTCGTCAGCTCCCCTTAGATTTAGTTGCCACGATCGTTACAAATAGCCCCCCAATTGCGATCGCTCTAGCGGAACATCCCCATATTGAAGTGATGATGCTGGGCGGACAACTGTATAAAAAAGCATTAGTCAACATCGGTGCAGCCACGATCGAAGCCTTAGGGATGATTCGCGCCGATTTGTGTCTGCTGGGGGTTTGTAGCTTGCATCCAGAGATCGGGATTAGCGTTCAAAATTTGGATGAGGCTTATATCAAACGCGCGATGATTGCCAGATCTGCCGAGGTGGTTGGCCTGGCAACTGCCGCTAAATTGGATACTGCGGCGACTTATGTGGTGGGTTCGATTCAGGCACTAACTTACTTAGTTACGGCACCAACGGTAACAACCGCACAACTAACGGCCTATCAGAATTTAGGTGTCACGCTAATTCGGCACGATTGATAAGTGCTAGCAAATTAGTAGTCTACGCTGTAAATTTCAAGACTATTTTGTCAATAAATGGTATTCTAATTGCTGCTGCCTACTACTAGCAATAATATGTTAAAAGCTGTTTGGTTGACTAACATCGATAGTCAAGTGATGAACTCTCGCAAAAATCTGGCGGAAGGAATGCAGCGTTTAGCAGCTATCGGCTTTAATACGATTTATCCAGTAGTTTGGCAACGGGGATATACTCTGCATCCGAGTGAAGTTGCCAAGCAATGGACTGGATCTGCAATCTTACCAAATAGTCCATTTATCGGACGGGATGTATTGACAGAAATAATTGAATTAGCTCGACCGTTAAAAATGCGAGTAATTCCCTGGTTTGAATATGGATTAATGGTGCCGCCCCAGTCTACGATCGCGCGTCAAAATAAAGATTTATTAACTCTTGACATCAATAACAATCCCCAACGAGTTCAAGGGACGAATGGTGAGTTAGACCCGAATGTTTGGTTGAACCCTTGTCATCACCGCGTTCGTAAATTCATGGTCGATTTAATCACTGAAGTTGTCAGAAAGTATCCAGTCGCGGGAATTCAGTTAGACGACCACTTTTGCTTTCCCCAAGAGCTAGGTTATGATAAAGTCAGTCAACTATTGTTTCAACAACATAATTTTGGTGAAGTAGCTCCGATCGAACACGATAGTGAAATCTGGATCGAATGGGGTGCCGAGCGTTTAACAGAATTGTTACGACAAATTGTGAGTGGTGTAAAATCGGTACGGCGCGATTGTATCGTCTCAATTTCACCAAATCCACTAGCATTTTCTCGCTCTCGCTACTTAGCAGATTGGCAAAGGTGGCAAGAATTAGGATTGATGGATGAATTAGTATTACAAGTTTATCGTGACAGATTGGAAGCATTTGAACTTGAATTGAGTAAGCCAGAAGTGCTAGCTGCTCGCGCTAAAATTCCCACCTCGATCGGAATTTTGGCAGGACTAAAGACGCGGCCAACCGCCAGCTCGATTATTAAAGAGCAAGTAGCGACAATCTCCGCTCAACAATTTAGTGGATTAGCGTGCTTTTTCTATGAAACCTTATTCCACGAACAACTAGTCCCCAATAGATTGAGCCGAACTCAGTCTCAACTATTAGATATTTTTGCTCCTAACGTCTATTCTGAACCGATCTAATTACAAGGGATGTGCGATGTCCTAGCGTAATCTAGGCATCGAATCCGATCGCTAGACGGGATGTTTCGATCGAGAGTACAATGCGGGTTAGTTTCCATCCGATCGCAATTTAGACTATGACTGGAAAACTAATAGTTTTAACTGGGCCGAGTGGAGTCGGGAAAGGCACATTACTCAAAGCCTTATTAGAGAAACATCCAGAACTATATTTATCTGTCTCTGCTACCACCAGATCGCCCCGTGAAGGTGAGGTAGAGGGGGTTCACTACTATTTCTATCCTCGCGATCGATTTGAGGCGACGATCGCCGCAGGAGAGCTATTAGAGTGGGCTGAATTTGCAGGTAATTATTATGGTACGCCGATCGAGCCAGTAAGAGCGGGACTAGCTCTAGATCGATCGATAATTCTAGAAATCGAACTCGCCGGAGCCAGACAAGTCGCCAAGATTTTTCCCGCTGCGATCCGAATTTTTATCCTCCCACCCGATCTAACTACGCTCGAAACCCGGATTCGCGAACGCGGTACCGATAGCCCTGAAGCCATTCTCCGCCGCCTAGAGCAAGCACGAGTAGAAATCGCCGCACAAGCTGAATTTGATTATCAAATTATCAACGATGATTTTGAGACAGCTCTAGCCGATCTCGATAAAATCATCACCACTGTTTAGCACAACGCAGTCTACCAAAAATTGGGATAGGGGTAAGGAACAAAGGATAGATGGTGAGTATGTTCCTTTACCCTTTACCCTGTCTTGAAAAGGTGCTTCACTTGGGGAAACCCCAAGAACGCACTTTTCGCTTTACCCTTTACCCCGCTTCACTTGGGATGTTGGATCTAGTGCAAGATGTGATATTACTCTTCCCAAGAATCTAGATCTAAGGCTGGCGAACCACCTCTGTCGAGTTGTCGAAACACCACCCGCAGTTGGAACCATAATAGAATCGCAATAAAAATTGTGAGTGGGAGCGCGATGCTATAAGCCAGCCAAGTCGGAAACCCAAAGATCTCTAAACCAGCCGAGAGAAAGAAAATAATTCCCAAGCAAATCCCTAAAAATGGCAAGCGAAGGGCAATACCATCGCTATTGGCAAGAATAACGTTATTGCGATCTGCCGACCAAGCTTTGACATTTTGGCGCAAAGTGCCATCGAAAGCCGCACCGCAAGCGATACCAGCAAATAAACCAGCAAATAAAATGAAGTAGGGTGGATCTTGAGGAAAATAATACATTAGAGAATTAGAAGATAAGGAGTAGAAGAGTGGGAATAGAATTTAGAGTGCTATTTCAACCATAATCTCCATTTAGAAGCATAGTCTAGTTTTTTCTCGATTAGTTCTCCTTGCGGAGACGATTCTCGATCGCACTGTTGCAAGCAGTCTTTCGATTCTCCTAACGGAGACGCTATGCGAACGATCTAGCCCTCGCCGTCACTGGTGGGGGCTACTTCGATTATATGGTCAAAAGTGTGTTATTTCATTGACGTTCGATCGGTGTAAATAGCGATGTAAAAATTCATTAAAGGGGGCTGGTGGGTAACACTATCTCAAACGAAGCTAGCTTCTACTCATCGGTGCGCGACTGCTATAAAACTAGAGGGGATGGGCAATATTACCCATCCCCTCTAAATTAACTAATTCCCAAATTCCTAACTATCTACGCCCAACGAATCAAGCCTAATTCATAAGGATTGCTCAAATGGACATTGTGAGGTAACACGCGCAGAGACAAGCCCTGTAAGCCGCTAGCCGAGTAAGCAATCTCACTGGTGTAGAGACTATTACCAGCACCGTCACGCCCTTGGTAGGTCATTACGGCGGTGTCTGCGTCGGTAATTTTACCGTTGGTATCCACGGCACCTTTGTAGAGTTCGACTTGGACATCATGGGGTTCCAAACTGCCCAGTTGAATCAGGCTCTTAACTGAGATCGACTGGTTGACATTAATATCTTCTGGTGCGGAGACATCGACGGTGTGGATTTTGAGATCGTCCCAATGTTGGAGCATCTTTTCTTTCCAGTGCGCGAGATCTTTACCAGCCTGATAGCTATTGTCGGTGACAACGTGGTTGCGATCGCTGGCGGGGAAATAGCCAATGGTGGCATAGTCCCGCAGCATCCGGGCGGTATTAAAGGTAGGACAATTGAGCCGGATGGCATCTTTCATCTTGGCTATCCATTTACGGGGTAAGCCTTCTTTGTCACGATCGTAGAATAGAGGGACGATTTCTTGTTCTAAGAGGTCGTAGAAGGAATTTGCTTCTACTTCATCTTGATAAGCTTCATCGGAGTATAACTCGCCATGTCCGATCGGCCAACCAGTTTTGACGTAATCGGCTTCATCCCACCAACCATCGAGGATACTTAGGTTAGGTAAGCCGTTCATGGCGGCTTTCATCCCGCTGGTACCGGAGGCTTCGTGAGGGCGACGGGGGGTGTTGAGCCAGATGTCGCAGCCTGCTACCATTACCCGCGATACGTAAATATCGTAGTCGGGCACAAATACCACTGAGTTCATCCCTTCGGTGCGGGTGAAGTGGACGATATCGCGGATTAAAGCTTTACCGGGGATATCCTTAGGATGCGCTTTTCCGGCGATCGCAAATTGAACTTTACGTCCTTTATTGCCCACCATAATCTCTTTAATCCGATCGAGATTGCGGAGAAATAGTGTCGCACGTTTGTATGTTGCAAACCGTCGGGCAAATCCGATCGTCAGTACGCTGGGATCTAATGCTTCCTGAGCGTGGTTGATTTCGGCTAGAGTCGCGCTGCGTTCCTTCAGATGACTGACAATGCGATCTCGTACGTAGACGACCATTTCCGATCGACTGTGTTCGTGATTGCGCCACAGTTCCTCATCGGGAATGGCATCGATTTTATGCCAAATTGGGTCTTCGATCGATCTTTCCGACCATTCTGGGCCTAAATATCGATCGTATAGTTCCTGTACGGATTTAGCTACACAACTGCGGGCGTGTACGCCATTTGTCACAGATGTAATCGGTACCTCGTCGATGGGTACATCTTTCCACATGTTTTGGAACATCTCGCGTGAGACTACCCCATGTAATTTCGCCACGCCGTTAACAAAGCTCGATGTCTTCATCGCTAGAGCTGCCATGCTAAACGGCGATTCGAGGGCGGTCGCGTCTTCACGCCCCAAACCCATGAATTCGTCTTTATTCAGCCCGTAAACATCGGCATAATGTCCGACATAGTACATCGTCTTGTCTGGTGGGAATAAATCGAATCCCGCACTCACTGGCGTATGCGTGGTGAAAATCTGGGTCGATTGTGCGACTTGCTTGGCTTCGACAAAGGATAATTTATCGCGCTGCATCAGCACCCGCATGTGTTCGAGAATCAGGAAGCCAGAGTGTCCTTCATTCATATGATAGACGCTCGGTTTGTGCCCTAATGCTTCGAGGGCGCGGAAGCCACCGATGCCCAGCATGATTTCCTGATGGATCCGGGTATCGAGATCGCCACCATACAGCGCATCAGTAATATCTTGGTCGTAGGCACTATTTGGCTCGATATTGGTATCGAGTAAATAGAGGGGTACGACACCGACTTGGACGCGCCAAACGCGGGCGTATACCATCCGTCCGGGATATTCTACAGCTACTCGCAACTCGGTGCCGTCGGGCTTGCGCTCTAACTGTACGGGAATGTTGTGGAAGTCGTTAACTGGGTAACGCTCCTGTTGCCAACCTTCGGCGTTGAGGTATTGTGCGAAATAGCCTTTTTGATAAAGCAATCCGACTGCAACTAGGGGTAAACCTAGGTCGCTAGCAGATTTGAGATGATCTCCAGCTAACACGCCCAAACCACCCGAATAAATTGGCAAACAGTCTACCAATCCAAACTCGGCACAGAAGTAAGCAAAACACTCTTTACCGACTCTATCGGCGCGTTTGTGCTTGTACCAACTGCGGTCGTGCATGTAAGCATTAAGTTCCCCTAATGCCCGTTCCATGTGAGCTAGAAAGCCATCATCAGCCGCCACTTCTTGTAAGCGCGATTGACTGACTCTAGCTAGCAGTGCGACTGGATTGTGACGTGTGGCTTCCCACAAATCGCGATCGAGTCTTTTAAATAATTCCTTGATCTCCGTATTCCAGTCCCAATACAGATTATAGGCAAGCTGCCGTAGGGGTTCGAGGGAGGCTGGTAGGGAAGGAGAAACGTTGAATGTACGAATCGGCTGCATCAATAAACTTCCTCGGCAATTAATTCCTCAATCTTCTATTGTTACCCACCTTGGTCGATGGATCCAATTTTCTCAACAATATCTTTACAAGTGGCCCCCAAGGGAGTGAGCTTGCAGGTGCGGATCGTACTCTACAAATCGACATCAATTGATGTCGCCTTATGGAAGCTGAGTCGCATTATTTAACTACAAAATAATTCTATCTGGCAATAGTAATTATTTCTGTCTAAACGGGTACATATAAGATAACGCAGTCACCACTAGATTTAGCTGGGTTTTGACTGGTTGAATCTAAGACTTTTGTCAAGATCGAACGCCAGCCAATATGCCTAAGCTGTTCTAAATCTATCCGATCGCTAAACCAAACCGATTAAGATATTCAGTATGCCAAGACACACATCACTCTACACCTTACGCTGGTTAAAAATCAGCCAATATCTGTCGGCGATCGTCGTTGTTAGCGGGTTCTGGAACTTGCTAGATTTCCAGTCTTCGGCTCGATCGTTTACCTTGGCGTTACCAGCAGTCAACGCTGCGCCAGTGAGTCGATCTTTACCGTCGTCACCCCAAGTTTTAGCTAGTGGTTCAGCCAATGCAGCAACTAATTATGAGATCGATAAAAATCTCAGATTGCAAGAAATAACGGTAACGCGCAATAGTTCGGACAAGTCGTTACTGACTGTTACTGGAACCATCGCAAATCGCGGCGAACAAGTCCATTATGTTTATTACATTGTGGCAAAATTTATTGCCAAAGATATCTCAATCAAACAGGCAATTATTCCGATTAACATCGATATCGAGCCAGGTAAATCTCAATCGTTCGCTCACGAAATTTCGACAGATAGTATTCAAGCAATTACACCAGGATCGGTCAAGACATCGATCGTTAAGTACGAGTATCGATAAAGATCGAAATCGCTTAATAGCCCAATGCTGCTAGTACGTCGCTCGCATGAGTATCTGTTTTGACACTACTATCGACGTGAACGATCTTACCAGTTTCATCGATCGCGTAAGTTACGCGTTTGGCATAGCCGCCACCATCGACATCGTAAGCTGTAATAATGTCACCTTTAATATCGGCGAGGAGCGGAAAAGGTAAATCGAATTTCTTGGTAAAAGCCTGGTGAGCCGATTCATCATCTTTACTCACGCCCAATACCACAATGCCTTTGTCTTGATAAACCGCGTAATTGTCGCGAAAACTGCAAGCTTGTTTCGTACACCCAGGGGTATCATCTTTGGGATAAAAGTACATGACCACTTTTTTACCAGCCAAACCAGCGAGAGTGACGGTATTCCCATCAGTGTCTTTGACGTTAAAGTCAGGAGCTTTTGTGCCTACAGCCAGAGCCATGAGATAATTTTCCTGTATGAGTAAAGATCTGTATCCTCGCTCACTGTAAACGGGATCGCATCATTTTTCAAGCCGTGGGTATAGCCTCTTCTCTAAACGAGACGCTACGCGTTGGCGGAGCCTTGCCATTGGCATTACGCGAACGAGCAGCCAGATTCAATGCTGACAGCAGTTAACGCCAGTTCGACACCTCCAAAGCGCGCGTCGCTAGTCCACTTCAGTGGACTTTCGTAGTTAGCCCGCACTTCAGTTGCGGGCGGGTGATGAACGAAGCTAATATCCTTAACCCGAACGTAAGGATTCAGGTAAATATTGACACCAGTTTGCTCAAAGATGTCGATCGACATCTTTGAGCTGCAAAACTTATAAGTTAAGCTATTTCTCTGGATATAATCAGCTTGTGTAATATATGCACCAAACTACCTTTACTTTTAGCAAGGCAATTAGTGTCGTTATTTACATTTAAACTTTAAGGTTTAGTAAATAAGCTATTTGTCTAAAAATAATCTTTCTAAGTAATATTTGTAACAATTGACATTTACTCTAATTACAAGGGCGCGTAATCTTGGGAAGTACTTTAATTGCAGCATAAACTAAAGTGATGTTTTACACATTTCTAAGTTTTCCCTGTATTAGCGTTAGATCGGTAATTTTTGTTTCAATAGCTCGAAATTACTTACTTGCGGAAACCTCTCAAAGTAAGACTGCTCGACACGACACACCATAAAATAAGTAAATTCATCCCAAAATCATGGCAGATACCACGTTAGCGATTCCACAGGAAATTACCGATCTTCCTAATGCCGAAAGACGAGCTACACCAGTAGTCCCTCCTAAAGTCATCACTGGTACTAACAGTAACGATATTATCGCAACTACCGCTCAAGATGATATTGTCAATGCTCTCGCTGGCAATGACATTATTAAAGGCAGCAAAGGCAACGATCTTATCGACGGCGGTCTAGGAATAGATACAGTTGACTATTCTGCATTGGGCGGTCCCGTCCGACTGGGTGCTGCGGGTAAAGTGTTCAAAGGCAAAGACGGTGCATTCGGTACCGACCAACTCATTGGCATTGAGACGATCGTTGGCAGTAAAGGAGCGGGCGACACGATCGATGGTTCTACTGCAACTAGTGGTACAGTGCCGATTAATGTCGATCTGTCCAATCAAACTTTGAGCGTCATCGGCGTTCCTGGGTTGGGTACGTTGAACTTCATCGTCAAAAACTTCGAGGATGTGATTGGCACAGGTGCTGACGATATCATCGTTGGCGATATCCAGAACAACAAGCTCAGTGGTGGTGCTGGCAATGACCTTATTATCGGTAGCAAGGGCAACGATATCATCGACGGCGGTGATGGAATAGATACAGTTGACTATTCCGCATTGGGTGGTCCCATCCGACTGGGTGCTGCGGGCATAGTGTCCAAAGGCAAAGACGGCGCATTCGGTACCGATCGACTCCTGATGGGAATTGAGATAATCGTTGCCAGTAAAGGAGCGGGCGATACGATCGATGGTTCTCGTGTTCCTGCTGGCGATCCGGCCCGGTATGATGTCGATCTGTCCAAGCAAACTTTTAGCATCATCGACATTCCTGGAGCACCGGGTCCGCTGAACCTCACCGTCAAAAACTTCGAGGATGTTACTGGCACGCATAATAACGATAAGATCACTGGCGATCTCCAGAACAACAATCTCAATGGTGGTGATGGTAACGACATTTTGACTGGAACGATCGGGTCATTTGCCGGATCTACCGAAGTCGATACCCTAACTGGTGGTGCTGGTGACGATATTTTTGTACTGGGTCGTGGCGATACCTTGTTCTACAGCGGTAATGGGAATGCTGATTTTGCCAAAATTACCGATTTCGGTAATGGTGCCGACCAGATTTTCTTAGCCAATGGCAACTATACTACTAATGATGACATCACCAAACTATTTGCCGTCAAAGCTAATGGATCTCTCGATCTGATTGCCGAAATTGCCTATGCACAAGGCAGTAGCTCCACCAGTCAACGGCAAGCTTCAGCCGTTGCGCTAAGTGATGCTACCGTCAGCCCCTTGTTGCCGAATACTACATTCAGTCTGTCACAAGGTCAATCGTTTGGAATCTTTACTGCTGGCGTTGTTTAATGCACTAAGGGTATAAATCTTAACAGCAATGCCTCGGTCGCCAAGACCGAGGCATTTCTATATGCAGCATCGATCCGGTGTGAATGCCACCGTGGTTCAAAGTTTTGGCAGAAATCATCAATATCTGAGAATAATGCGTCTAAACTATTCATAGGAGGAGGTGCTGGATCGTTGATAGTTATATCTTCTAGCTTAATGCCTCTTCCCTTTCTTATCCCGAACTGACAGCAGTTAGAATATCGGGGTGAGAAAACGGGAAATCGGGGAGAATTTTTAATTAGATCGGTACTAGCAAACAATGTTTCGGTGCGGAAATAGAGCTAAAAATATCGCCCTAATTCATGGTTGCATGTAGCGTGTCTGTTGCTGGCGGTGACTCAAACGCGACTGTCGGCAATGTCGAGGTAATTTTACCAGATGAAGCATTCGCTTGGAGACTCGGAATCTGATGCCAACTGGGGTTACGGGCGATATTCGATCGCAGTAAATCAAACATTTGCCGACAATGATTGTTGCTATTGAGCGGTAACTCTTCATTCTTGACAACTAAGGTGAGCTTGACAGCCTCTTTAGTGGCATTAGAAGCATCAATTAATGCTTCAACTGTAACTAACCGCGCGAATGAAACTAAACCGGGAATTTCTCGTGCATTTAGATAGTCAGCGACTTCATAAGTCAGCTCCAATCGACACGTCTCCAACATTTTTTTTAGTACCGATCGCATATTTTCAGAGGAAGTAGTTACTAAAAAATGACACACATAACGAGACATAGTAAGTATCTTTTTAAGGATGAAGGTTTAGTTAGCTTAAATTCTCTTGACATCGTACCAGATAAGGTTGCTAATTTGTAGTAAATATCCATCTAACTTGCCCAAATATGAGCGGTAAATTTATAGTGTTTGAAGGTGTTGAAGGAGCTGGGAAAACGACCCAGATTCAACAAACAGCAGAGTGGCTTCAAAGCTGGTGCCAAGAGCGAGTAATCGTAACTCGCGAACCGGGTGGGACTGAGTTAGGACGACAGATTCGTCAATTATTGCTCGACGATCTCGATAGTTTGGTGAGCCATCGGACAGAATTATTATTGTATGGAGCCGATCGCGCTCAACATGTAGAATCATTAATTAGACCCCACCTCGATCGCGGCGATTTTGTGTTGTGCGATCGATTTACCGATTCGACAATTGCTTATCAGGGCTATGGGCGAGGCTTCGATCTGGCAGAAATAGACAGGGTAAATCAGATCGCTACAGGCGGCTTGCAAAGCGATCTGACTTTGTGGTTAGATTTAGATGTTAGTGTCGGTCTAGAACGAGTTTTGGTACGCGGAAAACCCGATCGGATGGAACGAGCGGCGATCGATTTTCACCAACGTGTCAGACGCGGCTATCAAGAGTTAGCAAATATCTATCCAAATCGGATCGTGAAGATTGATGCCGATCGCGATCCGGTAGTTATCCAGACAGAGATTCAGTCAATCTTATTAGAGACAAAATGGCTTCCTGCTAAAGAATCGCCCAATTAAGACTAAATACTCAACATTTTTGTAACTAAAGTCAAATAATGCGATAATCCTAACTAAAATCAGAGTTGGACAATTTTAGGCGAGATCCATTCTTTAATCTACAACTACCGATCTATGGATTCCACCTCAGATAATCGATCGAGCAGATCCGCAGATTTTATGCGAACCGCCAGAGCATGGGGATTAACCATTAAGAAAATTGTCAACTCAATCGTTTGCGTAGCCTACCGTTAGGTAATCGCCAATGAAACAGCGGATTTCGATTCTGTTTGCACGGATAAATTTAGTAATCAGGCAAAAATATGACGAATTCACCTAATCCTACTCCCAACCCCAATCGTCGTCGTCGGTTGACTGCGGATGAATTAATTGCGATCGGGGTAGCCTTGACCGGGATCGGTACGATCTTCTTTTGGGGTATCGGTCAAAAATACCAACCGATGTTTCAAGCCGGGATCGATAGTCTGGGGAGCGATCGATCCAATCGTCAGATGGGATTGTTAAAGGGTGCTAATACCAAGATCGGTGACGAAAGACAGACGATTGCCGATTTTAGTAGAGATCGACAGACAACAGCTTCCAACCCGGTCATAATCGCCCCCGTTAAACCGATCGTCACGACAGTCGCACCAGAAGAAACCACGCCTACCACCACCGTCGCGACAGTAGCACCCGTCATCGTTCCTGTCGTCCCCGTCACCACAACACCCGCATTTACCGATGTCCCCAAGCAATTTTGGGCCGAAACTTCGATCGCCGAGTTAAAAAAACGCGGCATCCTTGAAGATTTTGGGACGGGTAAATTCGACCCCAACCAAGAGATTACTAGAGGCGAATATGCCAAAATGCTCGATCGCGCCTTTGCTGACAAGCCTACGACTACAGCAGCCGCGAAGTTTAAAGATATCCCTACCGATTATCCGCGCAAAGAAGCTGTCGATAAATCCGTGAAACTCGGCTTTATGACTGGCTATTCTGCCGATAAATTCGCACCCAATCAACCGATTCCACGCTATCAATTACAGATTTCTCTAGCTAAAGGATTGCAACTAGCAGTACCCGCCAATGTAGATACCGTATTGAGTAAGTATGGTGACAACAAACAAATGCCCGATTACTCGCGGCAAAAAATGGCAGCCGCCATCGATGCTGGATTGGTAATTAAAGACGAAACAGCCAATCTCCTCAAACCCATTCAAAAAGCCACCCGCGCTGATGCCGCAGCCTTAATCTATGAAGTGTTAGTTAAAGAAGGCAAAATCGTCCCGCAAAAATAAGCAGGCAGAATCGGCAATTCCGGTGCCATTACCCCTTACCCTTTTACCTCCCCCACTTTATGACACTCGATGCTCCAGAACAGAGGCTCCGCCAACGGTTACCCCGCCATGTATGGATTTTGAGTATTGCCAGCCTACTTGCCGACATCAGTGCGGAAATGATTCGTTCGGTATTACCAATTTTCGTATTATTAAAATTGCAAGGTGGAGCTTTAACCATTGGCGAAATCGAAGGTGTCGCTGCGGCTACCGTGGCAATTATGCGGGTATTTTCGGGGGGATTGAGTGACTTTTTGGGAATGCAAAAAGGATTAGCCGTCATCGGCTATGGTATTTCGACACTAGCGCGAACTTGGCTGCCGATCGCGCTAGATCCAGTATCGATTATTGGCGCGCAATTTGGCGACAGGTTTGGGCAGGGGATCGGTGTCGCTCCCCGCAAAGCATTGATGGCAGATATTACTTCCCAAGAAATGCGATCGCGAGCTTATCGTTTACGCAGATCGTTACTAATTGCTGGAGCTTGTATCGGTTCGATAATAGCTGGTGCGATCTTATTTTTTAGCCAGAATAACTACCAATTAGTTTTCTCAGGCGCGATCGTGCCTAGCTGTATGGGTTTAGCAGTACTGATCGTAGCGGTTAAGCCAGTGCAGAAGCACACAAAAATATTAATGATGCCTGCGGAAATGACAGGATTGCTGGCGGGTGGCGACGAATTCTACTCCCGCGAATCAACCGCACTAACTCGCCAGACATCTAAACCAGAATCATTATCGCCAAGTTACAATCCGATTTATTTACGAGATTTAACCGAGCTGGGAGGAGAATATTGGCTGCTGCTCACCGTGGCGATTTTCTTCAATCTTGGCAACTCCAGCGATGCCTTTTTGCTAATGAGATCGATCGAAATCAATATTACGCCAGCATTGATTCCCGTCGGACTAATTATCATGAATTTAGTCTACGCGCTGGTTTCTTACCCTATTAGTGCGATCGTCAATCGAGTTCTTAAAGTTCGCTTGCTGCTAATGGGCTTTTTGCTCCACGTCATCGTCTATTTCGGACTGGCAGTAGTGACCACAAATGTCCAGATTTGGTGTTTATTTGGGCTATACGGGCTGCATTTAGCCATGATTCAGGGTTTGCTCATCGATTTAATCGATCGGGCTGTAGAGCCTTCTAGACGCGGTACGGCGTTTAGTTTATTCAATCTGAGTATCGGCGTGACGCTACTAATTGCAAACCTGATTGCTGGCTGGTGCTGGTACACGATCGGATCTGGATTTACTTTCACTGTCGGTGCCTTTTTTGCCTGTATCGCTACTCTAATTTTGTTAATTGGTAGCGAGGAACCTGAATAGTTAAAACAACTATTAAATTTAACTGGATCGATTTTTATTAAGATCGCTTACGTTTTTTCTGAAACTCAACAACTATAACTCGTGCATCTGTTCGGACTCGATCGAGTTCGTCGAGAATGATTTCTAGTGCCCGTCCTTGCCGAAAACTACCCGATCCAGCTCCAATAATTGGCAAAGCAACTGATTTAAAATTATGTTCGTCAACTAGGCGGATCGCGTTGCGGACAGAGCCGCGAATCGATTTTTCAGAGGCGCACCAAAATATATTTATACCTGCAACATGAATGATGCCTCGGTAGGGAAGTTTTCCCGCTGAGGTGAATACTGCTTGTCCGAGTGGAATAGCTCCGAATTTTCCCAATTCGCGAAAAGGTTCTAACCCACCACGTTTTTTAATGGCACCAGAAACACCCTGCGGCAATAACAGCCACCAGGGGATAATATTCCGATTCCAGGCATTGACAATAACTTCGACTGGCTGGTCGAGCAAGTCACCACGAACTATTTCTGCTTTCATTTATTGTTGCGGGATCGTCAGGGGTTCGATTCTTAATATTCCCGCTTTCTCAACGAAAGTAAGCCTGCTAAAGCACTATTTGGATTAATTAACATCAGTTTCGCCTGTTGGAGCAACTGAGCCGACGTAAAACGTCGTCTAATGGAGGAAAGAAACTTTGGTTAAGGCTGTTGGGTTTCATTCTTCAACCCAACCTACAGATCTGGAAATCGGAGGCGGTACTAAAACGAAGCCAATATCCTCAACCCAAACTCACGTTAATCAGAATCGTCCCACTTTCTAAGTGCGATCGCCGCATTTTGTCCGCCAAAGCCAAAACCGAGACAGAGTAGATTATTTACCTTAATATCGCGAGGAATCTTCACCAAATCGAGATCGAATTCTGGCTGTTTTAACCCCACACAAGGCGGTAAAATTTGAGTAGCGATCGCCTGTAAACACATCGCCATCCCCACCGTACCGGATGCCCCTAACGTATGCCCCGTAGCTCCCTTGGTCGAACTAACTGCGACACCAGCCGGAAATAGCTGTTGAATTAATTTGCTTTCGCGGCGATCGTTAATGAGAGTACTCGTACCGTGAGCGTGGATATAATCGATATCGGTAGGAACTAGCTCAGAGCGATCGAGACACTGTAAGATTGCCCCATGTGCCGCAGTCCCCGTTTCATCCATTGCACATGGATGGTAGGCATCATTTGTCAACCCAAATCCTAAGATTTCCCCATAAATCTTCGCCCCGCGCGATCGGGCTAAATCGGCTGTTTCTAGCATAAATACCGCCCCCGCTTCGCCTAAAACTAACCCTTCCCGCCGCAGATCGAACGGGTAGCAGCCAGTAGTAGCGAGGGCACCCATTTGCGTGAAACCCGCGATCGTCAACGGAGTAATCGGTGCTTCCACGGCTCCCGCGATCGCCCGCCCGCAGGCTCCAGAACGAATCAAATTGACTGCTTGCGCGATCGACCAAATTCCCGTGACACAAGCCGCCATTGGGGCTAATAGAGCCGATCTAGAGCCGATCGAGCGAGCGGTGGCGATCGCCGGACTCTGAGGTAAAGTATCCAGCCAACCTGTCAAATCTCGCTGACTATCTGGGGTGGCGGCTAGGCGTTCCCATGCCGACTGACAACTGCGGCTCGACCCGATCGCGACACCACAATCGGGTAATGGTAAGCTTAAACCTGCATCTGCTATGGCTGCGGCAACGACAGTCCGAGTCAGATCGAGAATCTGCTGCGGCTGCTTGTCAATGAGAGCTAGCGGGAGTGGGGGTAAATCGGCAAAAGGCTGACATAATTCGATCGCAGATCGATCGTTCATTAAGCCTTGCCAAGTGCGATCGAGATCGCCTAATGCACACCTAAAGCCAATCCCCGTCACCACAATTTGCATTCTTCGTACTTGGAACCTTGTTAACATTCCCCCGACTATCCAAAAATATCGGGTAGAGGCAATTTATGAATTGCTCCTACCCGAATATCTTAAACAATTAGCAACTAATTAGAGCAGTTGTCTGTTGTAAAGTACAGTTTCTCCAGACTCTCTTGAAAAGGTGCTTCACTTGGGGCGCGAGCTTTTGGATCCCAACTCCGCTCTCCCATCTCCAAGCTCCGAACCCTCTTATTTCTTCAGATTTTCAATCCCTTGAGTTACCTTCGCCGAGGTAATTTTATCACCTTGTTGAATAGTATCGATAATTTCTAAACCCTTAGTAATTCTGCCAAAAACGGCATAGTTACCATCGAGGAAAGAGATATCTGCCAGGGTAAAATAGAACTGGGACGATGCAGAATCAGGAGATTGCGATCTTGCCATCGCGATCGCGCCGCGTTTGTGCTGGAGTTCGGGAATATCGGTCATAGTTTTACTATAAACTGGTGCCGATGCGCCTTTGGGCTTAATTTCGAGGGGAATCCGGCGTTCGGTGCTGCTACCAGCCGGAATATAACCGCCGCTACCATTACCCTTCGGATCGCCACCTTGGACGACAAATGGCTGTGGCTGACGCACCACGCGATGGAAGCTCAAGCCATCATAAAATTTGCGCTGCACTAAATCGACAAAGTTACCCGCACTAATTGGTGCGTTATTGCCATCTAACTCGATCGTAATTTGTTTATTACCATTGACAGTCATCACTACTGTCGCTGTACCATTGAGTCTGGGTAGTCCGGGAAATTGGTTGGTAATTGGGCTGCTAGTCGGTGTCGAGGATGGGCTAGTTGTAGGGGTAGCAGCTTGCTGTTTGGGACTGTCGCAACCACCTAACATTAGGGCACCCACAAGCAAACTAACTACGATTACACGCTGAAATGGTTTTTGCATTTGTCGATTCGGGGAAAGTAAATATTTCCGGTCAACCTAGTGTAAGTCGATCGCGGCTCATATTTGTCTAGGACTGTGGAAAATTCATAGAGTTCCCCTAGCATCGATCG
>NZ_JANYJC010000330.1 GCF_025361915.1 Chamaesiphon sp. GL140_3_metabinner_50 | reverse complement strand
CGATCGATTTATGGAAGAATTCGGACATTGGTTGACAAGTGACGAACCAGCATCGAGTGATGAGTATCAACATTAATGCGATTGCAATGGTTCGATCGACATTAATTCCCTCATCACCGCCACGATCGAAAGCCCTGATGCTTTTATCAGTAAGGATCGGCGGTTTTTGGATCGAGCCAAAGTCATTTCCCACCCGATCGAATAGCAGAACTCTGATATAATACATACGAACTGAAACGTTTGATTTTAATCCTTGATATGAATCGAATTGCATTAATTACAGGTGGCAGTCGAGGTTTAGGTAAAGATATGGCTTTGCGGTTGGCTCAATCTGGATGCGATGTTATTATTACCTATCGATCGAAATTGGAAGAAGCCAATCATGTTGTAGCTCAGATCGAGCAAATCGGGCAAACAGCAGCAGCCTTACAGTTTGATGTCGGAAAAATTAATACTTTCGATAGTTTTATCCAGGAGTTACAAACTCTACTAAAAACCAAATTTAATGCTGAAAAAATTGACATCCTCATTAATAACGCGGGAGTTGGAGCTACTATTCCAATTGCTGAAGTTACAGAAGATGATTTTGACAACTTGGTAAACATTCATTTTAAAGGTGTGTATTTCCTAACGCAGAAACTTTTGCCTTATCTTAATGACCAGGGACACATTATTAATATTTCTAGTGGTACGACTAGATTTGCTAATCCTGGCTACTCAGTTTACGCTTCAGCCAAAAGTGCGATCGAAACTTTCACTCGTTACTTAGCTAAGGAAGTAGGTGCAAGAGGCATTACCGCAAATGTGGTGGCTCCAGGAGCTATTGAAACTGATTTTAACGAAGCAGCTATTCGTAACAATCCTCAAGTTAAAGGCTACATCGCTTCGCAAACTGCTCTTGGTAGAGTCGGACAAGCTGAAGATATTGGCGGCATTGTCGCTTTTCTGTGTTCGCCTGATGCAAAATGGATTAATGGACAACGGATTGAAGCTAGTGGTGGAGTATTTCTTTAAAATCGATCGACTCGAATTTGTAGTCGATCGATCTCGAAGGGTTAAACGAGCGATTAGCTGATAAGGTTTGAAATTGAAAGTAAAATATCGCTTGAAATATAGATAGTGGGCAATGTCCACACTATTTTTTTTGCTAAATTTTGAGGAAAGCTTATATACTAAGTGATGGCGAATTCTCCTAAAGCCTAATACCTAAAACCTAAAGCCTAAATGATGCCATTAGACGTACCAACCGCCATCTTACAACGCCGATCGATCAAAAGCTTCAAACCCGACCCGATCGCGCCCGAATTACTCCGCCAACTTGTCGAATTGACTGTCGCCGCACCGAGTAGCTATAATATCCAGGATTGGAGGATTATTATCGTTGCCGATCCCGACCAAAAAGCGGCTCTAGGCGTAGCTTGCTTCAATCAACCTCAAATCGTCCAAGCACCTGTCAACTTCGTCTTTGCAGCCGATATCAAGGGTGGAGAGCGAGATATCTCGCCGATTATCGAACAGGGCATCCAAACAGGTGCTTGGAGTGAAGGTACCGCAGCTTATTTCAAAAAGGCGGTGCCTGATTTTGCCGCAGCAATTGGTGACAAAGCCAGGGAATATGCCATTAAGGATGCGATGATTGCGGCGACTCATGCCACACTCGCGGCTGAGAGTCTAGGCTTATCTACCTGCATGATGAATGGTTGGAGTGAGGAGAAAGTCAAAGCAGTCATCGGTGCCGAAAACGATCCAGATTTGGCAATTGCACTAGTACTCCCGATCGGTTATGCTGCCGAACCGCGCAAAAATCCCGGTCGAATGCCCTTCGAGTTTAATGTATCGCTCGATCGGATCGATCGTCCTTATCACGGTTAAAATTTTCTTTCCTCATCACCCCGATTTTGCCACAAAAATCGGGGCAATCGATCTAATTCTTACTCACTAAACATCTGTTTTAGAAATTCATCCTTAGTCAAACCTAGATGTTCGGGCGTATCGAAATGGCAATTTACGGCATCTTTCACCATAATTTTCAATGTTTCTAGATCGTCAGCTTCGGTGAAAATCGACTCATTGAGAGCCTGTGCTGTATAGCCACCTTCGGGAGCTTGTTCTACTAAGAAGATAATTTCTGTTGTTGACACGATCGTCCTGGGGAGTATTTATTTATGGTGTGGTGAATGTATCTCAATTTTATCGCATACCTATTCAGTAAATCGTTGGCGTTAAGTTCTCCGACTCTAACAAAAAGGCACCGGACGCGATCGTCGATTGACATGGTTGGAACGATTTTATGGCTGGGAGTCCCTATCCTCTATCCCTTAACGCCACTACCAGCAGCAGTCGGTACGATAAAACGTTGCACGAACATAAACAAAATTAGTACGGGTGCGATCGAAATTACCGAACCTGCCGCTACCAATCGCCAATTCAATCCAAATGCACCTTCAGCTAATTTTGCCACTCCTAAAGGTAGCGTGTAATAAGTATCATCTTGCAGGATAATTAATGGCCATAAAAAATCGCTCCATGCACCGATAAATACAAAAATTGCTAAAGTGACTAATGAGGGACGAATTGCCGGGAGCATCACACTCCACCAAATGCCAATATCCCAGCAACCATCCATCCGTGCGGCTTCTTCGAGTTCTTTGGGTACCGACTGAAAAGCTTGCCGTAGTAAAAAAATTCCGAAAGCTGAAGCCAGATTGGGCAGAATTACACCCAGATAAGTATTAACTAAACCCAATTGAACGGCAATAATATACAGCGGAATCATCACGATTTGAAATGGAATCGTAATTGTTGAAACCACGAGTGTAAAAATTGCTTCTTTGCCTTTAAATTCTAGTCTGGCTAAAGGGTAAGCCGCCAGCGCGCAAAAAATCAGATTGATGCTGACGCTCATAATGGCAACGACACTGCTATTAAATAAATAGCGTCCGAAATCATTACTTTGCCATACCGTAATTATATGCTCTAGCGTCGGATGGCTCGGTAATAATTGGGGTGGCGACTGAAAAATGTTTTCATCTGCCGATTTGAGCGCGGTACTCAATAGCCACAGCAAGGGAAATAGCATCACACTCGCGATCGCACTCAAGCTACCATAAATCCCCACCAATCTCACCGTCGGAGATTGCCAAAACGGAGATTGCAGTATGCGAGATAAGGTAATTTGAGACATGATGCGATCGATTCTCCCTTACAGTAGCGGTGTCAACTTAACGAGCCACTAAAGATTCTACGCCGATCTTCACCACTGCGATCGCCCTCAGGCACCCCATCACTAATTTTCTTACTTCTTACTCCTTACTCCCCCTCCCAACTGCTCTATTTGCGATCGAAAGAGGGTAATCTATTAAGTAACGGTATTTTACAAGTTGTAAAGTTTATTTACGAGTTGCGATCGCCATTAAGAAGGTATATTATTAGCATAATGAGTATTTATACCTATTCCACTGGGTGCGTTCGTTGTCTAGCAATGTAGTATCCTCTTCGATCCTCATCGCCTATATATCATGTCTGAATTTCCCTGGCTGACTGCGATTATTGCCTTTCCGCTCATAGCTGCCCTTGCTATTCCCGTACTACCCGATCCAAATGGTAAGACAGTACGACTCTATACGCTGGGCACAGGGATACTTGAATTATGTTTAATTGTTTATACATTTGCGACCCAATACGACTTCAATAGCCCTAGCCTACAATTAGCCGAGAGTTATCGCTGGATACCACAATTAGGCTTAAACTGGTCGCTGGGTGTAGATGGATTATCTATGCCTTTAGTTGTGTTAACGGGCTTTGTAACGACGTTAGCGATCTTTTCGGCTTGGAATATTTCGATCAAACCGCGCTTGTTTTACAGCTTGATGCTGGTAATGTACAGTGCCCAGATTGCCGTATTCCTCGCGCAAGATCTGTTAATGTTCTTCATGCTGTGGGAATTAGAGCTAGTTCCGGTTTATTTAATTATTTCGATTTGGGGCGGCGCACAGCGGTTTTATGCTGCCACAAAATTTATTATATATACAGCTCTGGCATCGATCTTTATTTTAATTGCGGCACTGGCATTAGCTTTTTATGGCGATACCGTTACCTTTGACATGACGGCACTGGGGCTAAAAGATTACCCGATCGGGTTAGAATTATTAGCCTATGCAGGTTTGCTGATTGCTTTTGGTGTCAAATTACCAATTTTTCCGTTCCATACTTGGTTGCCAGATGCCCACGGTGAAGCTCCGGCACCTGGCTCGATGATTTTGGCTGGGGTGTTGCTCAAGATGGGCGGTTATGCCCTAATTCGGTTGAATGCCGAAATGTTGCCCCACGCACATGTGTATTTTGCACCTGTGTTAGCAGTGTTAGGCGTGGTAAATATCATTTATGGTGCCTTAGCCGCCTTCTCTCAAGATAATCTCAAACGTCGTCTTGCCTATTCTTCGATTTCGCACATGGGATTCGTGCTGATTGGGATTTCTTCATTTACCGCCCTGGGTATTAATGGGGCGATGCTGCAAATGATTTCCCACGGCGGTATTGCTGCTGTCTTATTTTTCTTGGCTGGGGTAATTTACGATCGTACCCACACCCTCTCGATGGATAAGATGGGCGGAATTGCCAAGTCTATGCCCACGACGTTTGCTTTGTTTACATTTGCCTCGATGGCTTCTTTGGCTTTACCGGGGATGAGTGGTTTTGCTAGCGAATTGACAATCTTCTTGGGCTTGACAACTAGCGATGTGTACAGCGACGGGTTTAAAACACTGGTAATATTTTTATCTGCAGTCGGCTTACTAATTACACCGATTTATCTACTGTCGATGTTGCGTCGGGTATTCTTTGGCAAACAGAGCGAATTAGATACCGAATTTCGGATGGATGCCAAGCCACGCGAATTAGCTATCGCCTTATGTTTATCGATTCCGATCGTGGGCATTGGCTTATACCCCAAGCTTACCACCCAAACTTACGATGCTACGACAGTTGCGATCGCCGATCGATTGCGGGGTGCTTTACCAACTACTATCGCCAAGAGTGAATCTAGTTTATACGCACAGTTGTCGATCGACAAAGAGCTAGCAGTAGCAATTCTAAAATCTCAACCGCCGATCGTTTCACCTGCTATTCCGAGTAAGTTAGCTAGTATCGCACAGTAGGTGGATAGTGAATAGTGAATTTACTCCTAAGGAATGAGGATTAAATAACTTGCAATGCCTCCTTTGGTAGGGGCAATGTCTTGTCGGTTTTTTTATTCGGAGGGCACCTCCGAATAAAACCGCCGCTTCATGAATTGCCCCTACCAAAGATGCTCAACCTCCGAGGGTTGAGCGAAGTCGAAACCTAAACCCACAAATACCTTCAGCACTTTTGGTTATCAACTATCCACTATTCACTATCCACTAAAACATGAATATCGATCGCCGCAGCGACGATCGATAGTGCGACAATAGGTGCGGTAATGGTGCGAAGAATTTGCTGTCCGAGGGATACTAATTGGAACCCAGATTCACTAGCTAGGGCGATTTCAGCATTCGTCCAACCACCTTCAGGGCCGATCGCGATGACAATTGGAGTATTATCGATCGATCTAGCTTGGAGACATGTAAGTAAATGAGGATGTTCGCCTCTGGCTTCGCAGAGAAATTTCATGCCTGCTGATGGTATTTGGCTAAAAATCGCCTGTAAAGCTTGCGGATCGGCAATTGTAGGAATCGTCAGCCTTTCCGATTGTTCGACGGCTTCCTGGGCGATTTTGCGCCATCTGGATCGCTTTTGAAGACTGGGATCGAGTAAAGTCCGATCGCTAATCGCTGGATAAATGGTAGTTACGCCGAGTTCGGTACAGGCGCGGACGATATCGTCGAAGTTGTTGCCTTTGGGAAGAGCGCAAATCAGGGCGATCGCTGGCGCAAGTGGGCGATCGGGTGAGATAATTATTTCTGTAATCTGGGCACTTGCCGTGACTGCACGCGGATCGCGGGCGATTAGTTCGCAGATATAGAGTTTTCCAGTACCATCTATTGCTTGAAATTGTCCGCCAGATTGGAGACGCAGCACGCGCGTGAGGTAACGATCTTGTTCGGGTACGAGGTTGATGTAGTTATCGTGAATTTGAGTGAGATCGATCGTGATACGTTGCAAGGTATTTAGGCGCGTAATTAAAAGTTGACTACATTATATTTTCGATGTAAGGTAGACGTGTGCTACTTCGATCGACTTCTTGGGCATACTAACAAATATGAACCCAAGTATCTAACCATAGCGTTCTGGTAAATAAATGCTTGCATCTACCACCAATTTGGACAAATGTTATCTGTTATTAGGCATCCGTAAGGGAGCATCCCTCGATGAGCTAAAAGCTGCATATCGTTCGTTAGCTCGTAAATGGCATCCCGATCTCAATCCCGGCAATACCGATGCACATCAACGCTTTATTGCCCTCAATCAGGCTTATGAAATTTTACTAGTTGGCATTACAGATCCGATTGAGCAAAGCTCACACTTCGTGAACGAACAACGTACACCTACACCTGCACCACAATCTTCAGTTAGGGTCGATCGTCGCCCGCCACCACCAGCGACAAATGCCAACTCCACTCAAAATGAAGAAGAATTAAAGTGGCAACTATATTATGAATTGCAATCGTTATTAAAGCAACAGCAATTCCTCAAAGCGATCGTCTTAATTGAAGGTTTGGCACATCATTCGCCCCAAGATTCGCAAGTTTGTCAATGGCAAGGAATTATCTATTCTCAATACGGACATCAATTAATTCAACGTCGAGAGTTCGATAAGGCGCGCAGCTATCTTAAAAAAGCGGTACGAGTCGATCCGCACAATCGTCAATTGTGGCAAGAAGTCGATCGTGCTTTCAATCGAATTACTCAGTTAAGTTAACGATCGAGACTGACAAATCCGGCTTTTTCCAGGAGAATCTGTCCTTGTTTGGTTTTTAGTAAATTGGCATAAGTTTCACCCGCTTTTTGACGAGTAGGATCGTCAGTTCTAATGATGACATAAATTTGGCGGGTGAGCGGATACGATCGGTTTTTAATTACTTCAGACTCGATTTGATTGCGCTGTCCGTTATTGCAATCAACGACAGACTTCAAAGGTTCTTGATAGGGTTTGACTAAATTAGCTGCTGTCGTACCGATCGCAATTGGCTTAGTATTACAAGAATCGACAATTACTTCTTTAGCCGCACCATAATAAATACCCCCAGGATTTCTGCCAACTTGCTTCAATCCTTCAGTAGTATTACTAACAGCTTGAAACTTCCACACATCTTCTTTTTTTAATACTAAATCTTTAAAAGAAGATACCGTTCCGCCAGTATTTTCACCGCGAGAAAAAGCGACAATCGGTAAATTTGGCCCACCAACTTGACTCCAATTAGTTACCGTCCCCGTGTAAATATCGCGTAATTGTGCGACGGTTAAACCTGCAAGTTTGAGCTGAGGATTAACAACTACGCTTAAAGCATCATAGGCTACTGCTTCTTGCTTGAGTAGATTTGCCTTAACGCGATCGTCATCTTTATATTTAGACTTATCGAGAGCTACAGATGATTGAGAAAAATCTAAATCGCCTTCGAGCAACCAACAAATTCCAGTATTCGAGCCAGGTTTGCGATCGCATTTACCATTTTTAGTCGATTTTAAATCGGGTGAATTAGCATCGGCATACACAATTTCATACTTAGGAAAAACGCCACGAATCGACGCATCGATCGAAGATTGTAACTGTCGAGTCGTCGCCCAAGTCGTACTTCCCCCAAATTTAAATACACCCTGCGGTACATCTTTAATATTGCTAAAAGACTCGCCCCCATTATTATTAGAAGTAGTAGTTAACGGTGACTTTTGCCCTAAAAAGTACATCGCCGCCGGGATTGACAATAACAATATGGTTAACCCCACTAAAGCTGGTACCAATTTTGAAGCTTGAGGCAATTTCTGTGCCGATTGAGGAGCTAAAGAGCTAACTACATTCGGCTGTGGCGCACTGCGGACAGTGGGATCTACAGGGAGTAAGGATGGGGAATAAGTGATGTTCTGGCGGGTAACTAGCGGCGATAGAGCGGCAATTTCACGAAAAATAGTTGCAGTATCGACAGGACGCTGCTGAGGATTTTCCTGCATTAATCGATCGATTAAATCTAAGCAATCGCTAGAGACAGAAATTGTTTTATCTCGCCATAATAAGGCATTACGATAAGCATCATACAGATCGATTGGCTCTTTACTAGTGAGTAAGTAAACAAATGTCCGTCCTAAAGCATAAAAGTCCGATTGCTCCACAACCTCGCCGCGTTCCTGCTCTGGAGCCGCGTAACCAGGGGTATAAATCCGCGTGCGTTGTCCGGGAATATTAGCGGCGGCTTCTTTAACAGCACCAAAATCGATGAGTACCAGTTGTCCGTCGGGTTGGAGAATAATATTAGAAGGCTTAATATCGCGGTGAAAAATACCTCGATAATGGATTTCTTGCAGGATCTGAGTCAACTGCGACAGCCAACCGATCGCCGTTTTCTGGTCGATCGGTCGCTTCATAAACTTGATATACTCTTCTAAGTCCATCCCAAAAATCCGCTCCATTACCAAGCAATGTAGCGGTTGCGGGGAGCCATTAGGAGTGTACAAAAAGAAGTCTTCAACCAGGGGAACGCCTGGAATTCCCTCACCTGTGAGGCTCTCTAATACTCTATACTCACGATCGAATAGTTCAATTGCTTTAGGATCGTTACTCTTCAATACTTTAAGAACTTTGAGGACACCTCGCTCGGTGACTTCATAGGTATCCCCGAAGCCGCCTTTGTTGCTCATTAATTTGGCAACTCGATATTTACCTGCTAGGAGCAGTTCTGAACCACAGCTTTGACAAAAGAGCATTCGATCGGAGTTTTCCGACTGCGAACACTGAGGATTGATACACAGACTCATACAATCTTCGATCGAGCCAGGAAGGTTGGTATATAGTTATTGTACCGTTTTCGCTAGTTTATGCGATCGGCTATAAGTCTCGATCTAATTTTCGAGCGATTGTCTTGCTGTAGTTCGATCGATATATTTATTTAAACTTCTCAATAATTTGTTTGATTGTCGTAGCTCCTAATCCTTTAACTTCTTTTTTAATCACATCCCAACTATTGAATTTTCGCTCGGCTTGAGTATTTCGTTTTGCAACAATATCTGGAATTAGTTTTATGACAGTTTTGGATATCCCAGATAGTTGCATTCTCAAAACAATTTCTTTTTCACTGAGTGTGTTAATTAAGTCGAGAGGGCTTGTTAATGGATCGATGATAGGTGGAGCGATTACAGGTGGCTCAATTACAAGCGGAGCGATCGCAGGTGGAGCGATTATGGGTGGCTCAACTGTAGATAAAACTGCGACAGGCTCGATTCTTGATTTATCAAGTGCATCTAAAATCTTTTTATGTTCTGCGAGTTGTTCTAAGATTGGTTTTATTTGGGCAGATATAGCAGATGATAAAGCTGGTATTAAGTTGTCTAACGATATCAAATCTGGTGTAGTAGAAGTAATTTTAGAGGATCGTTCCGATACTATTGTAATTTGTTCAATCGCAGATGCTTTTAACTTAGCAGGAATGATAAAAGCATTTACATGCTCTGCTAAAACCAAATTTTTCTCCTTTGCTCTAGCAGCCGCATAATATTCTAGATCTCCCTCGATTACTGTATATTGTTCTAACCCAGTGTTTTGCAATATTAATGGACGAATCAATCCCTCAGTTGCTAAAATTGCATTTGCTAACTTTTCTATTTCTGCTATTTGAAAATTAGACTTCGGCTGCATAGAAATAATATCTTTGATATCGACAAGACGACATTCAATCATTTTATTAATCCAATTTTACTCAAGATTTCATCTGCAAGTACTTCAAACTCTAATGCCGATATCTGTGCTGCATTCCTATTTGTTTCGGCATATTTAAAGATCGATTGTGGATTGGGATATTCAATATCGCCAACTATTACAGTTTGATTGAAACATGCTGATAATGCTGTACGATCGTAAATAACTGATTCTAGTAATGACATTTCATACCGCTCACTAATTACGGCTCTTTGTTTAGGAAAGCTATGTTCGAGATATCTAGCATTGGTAGAAATTTTTGATGCTAATACACCCAATACTTCCAGAGGTTGCTTACCAAAAGTTTCTCTACTTTCATTGATTGTAGTAATAAACTCCTTTACCGTAGGCAATCCTTGATTGGCAAATGGCTTTAGATCGGAAGGAATAATTAGATAATCAGCAGTAATTAAAGCAGCTTCAGCATAAATATCGCGAGAAGGTGGTGTATCGATAATTACCAGATCGTAATTATTTTCGACCCGCTTTAACTTGGTAAGTAATCTTGTACGACTTGCCATCATTTTATTAAGTGGATCTTGATACTTAATTAAGTTAATATGCGCGGGAATTACATCAATTTCTGGAGTGTTAAAATATGACGACTCTCGAACTAAATCTGGGATGAAATTTGTGTCGCTACTAGCGATCGCATGATAAATATTTCGATCTTTGAGATGATCGTCTTCTTCAAACTGAAACTTAATTAAACCAGTTGCAAAAGTACTATTTGCCTGACTATCTAGATCGATTAAAAGGGTACGATAACCTTTGTGACTAAAGGCTGCTGCTAGATTGGTGGAGACGGTGGTTTTACCGACACCGCCTTTATTGTGGTAGATGGCAATAGTTTTCATAGATAATGCTGGGGAAGGTGTGGAAGCTAAAACCTGGCTAGTTTGTAGTGGTGGCGATAGCGGAGATGGCGTGTTAGCTGGTGATAAAAGCTGTTGCTGGAGAAAATCGCGTCCGATTAATTGAATTATATCTGGTAAGCGATCGTCGATATCTTTGCCAGCACACTGAAATACCAGATGTACCTCGCCTGCTTTTTGCTGATAGATTCTTAACTCTTTGCCATTTGTCAACAATCCATAACGAATATTTAAACTAGTTAAATAATTACGAATCTGATAGATATGTTTGTCTAGGTTTTTACGCGGATGCTTGGCTTCGATAACCAAACCCAGCGGAGATTTAGCATCTAATTTGAATGGTATTTTTTGGACGAATGCCAAAAAATCCAGCCGAATTTTACCAAACCTAACTTCCTGATGCCACGTATCGGGCGAGTAGCCTAGTTTTGGTAATAAATAACCGACTAAAAGTTTACTTTCTACCTCGCTTTCATTTCGACATAAGTCGGGGTTGAAATTCACTAATAACCTCTCAATCTCCTGTGAAATATTGCCATATTATTGAGTGTTAATAGAATTCGATCGACTTAACGAGTAATGCCCCGAACCATATATCCGACGACTAGCCCGATCGCTAAAACACCAGCTTTGCCACTTTGCAGAAAATCAGTCCAACCAGTTTGCATATTACCCATCAGATCGGTATTTTGAAACTGCTGCGCGAGGACTAATCCATGAGTGGTAAGATCGAATTGTATCTGTAAATTAGTGCCAATTGTCATCAGTGGTAACAATAAGTCGATCGAACTGGAGTCGATTGTCGTGGCTAAGATCTGAGATAGCATAGATTTCTGGTAGTAGAATTATGCTTATTATGCCCGTGAAGATCGGTGGATCGATCGCGTGTCACGATGGCGATTTAGGAACGATTGCAATATTACGGGCGGGATCTCCAAAATATGCTGGCGGACGATCGTGTTTGGTAACAACTAGTGGTGTGGGTGTAACTTCGCCCCACTCCTTGAGGAGAGCTTGGAGTAATACATCTTGCTGTTGGCGGAGTGTCGAGATTTGAGAACCTTTATTGACGATGACAAACCAGACTAATCCGCGATCGCGGGTGGGTAATACGCCCGCTAATGCACTAACCTCATTGAGGGTACCTGTTTTGATCGTCGCTCCTGCGGGTAAATTTCGCTCTTTAAGCGTACCGATAGATTCAGCTCCCGCTACCGGGAAAATATCCGCGAGATTCAGGTTTATGGGTTGAAGAGTTTGATGGAGCGTGCGGAAAATTTGGCTGACAGCGCGGGGGGAGAGGCGATTTTGCACGCCTAATCCAGAGCCGTTAATCAGTTGAATCTCGGCTGGGGGAAAGTTGGCGGTAGTCGAGACGATTTTCATTACCTGCGCCGCACCACCGACACTATCGGCTAGAATTTGGGCAATTTCATTATTGCTGTAAATATTCATCTGTCGGACGATATCGATTAGCGGTAGCGATCGATGGCGGATCAGTGGTGTAATTACAGTTGGGGGCGCGATCGTTACCAACACTTTCCCGGCAATTTTGACTTGAGCTTTGGGAGGAGTAGCTGCGGGTGCGGTGGGAAGTTTGACGATATTGACATCTTTCAAATCGGTATTTAGCAATGCAGGCGGGAGATTAATACCAGTTAAGGCTTGCTTGAATAATTCCCCAGCTTTTTGCGGATCGGCTTGGTAATTCATGTGGAATCTATCCACCACAATCAGATTACCGCTGACATTACTAATACCCAATTGATTTAAACTCTGAGCTAGCGCGATCGCATCTTCCCAGACAAATAAAGGATCGCCACCACCTTTGACGATCAGATCTCCGACTAATGTACCGTTAACAATTTTACCGTTGGCACTAACGATCGTCTCGAATTGCTTTTCTAGTCCCCAAGTCTTAATTACTGCTAGAGAGGTGGCTGCTTTGGTCAGGGATGCGGCAGAAACCGGGATTGTGCCATTTTTATCGATCAGCAAGTTATTATCGGTACGGAGCCAAATTGACTGCTGCTTAGGATCTAAACCCTGGGCTTTGAGCGTTTGGAGGTATTGGGCGATTGTCGTTTCGATTTTGGGTTCGACTGGTTTTGGCGGAGTGAGCCACGATAATCCTTGCCAGGTAACGGCTTGCGCCGGAGTTGCTGGTGGCGCGCTCACACCCGCCAGATTCAGCCACATTCCCATAAGTCCAGAAGAAACTAATTGCAGCATATTAAAACAGTTGACTCTCAACTATCTATATTGCCATCTTGTGATGCTATTAGGGTGGTATCCGAACAGTCAATTCTTTGAAGCTTAAACTCTAGAAGATCGACCTTTTGAAGCTACGGCGTACCGACAAGTTATTTGAGTTGCTGCGTAGTCCCTTACCCCACCCCAGCCCTCCCCTTATAAAGGGGAGGGAGGCGGAAAAGCCCCCCTTTATAAGCTATCCATTACCCACAGATCCAATCGAACCATCCAGGCGGGATAAGGAGTGGGAGCATTTAGGTAGGGGCAATGTCTTGTCGGTGCTTGGTTGATTTTCACGGTCGGGAAACCCGACCGAAAATCAATCCGCTTTTTTATTCGGGGGGAACCCTAGACATAAAACCGCCGCTTCATGAATTGC
>NZ_JANYJC010000317.1 GCF_025361915.1 Chamaesiphon sp. GL140_3_metabinner_50 | reverse complement strand
CGATCGCAATTGCTAAAAACTTTGCAACGCGTAATTGGTAATGTCATTGCCGATTTAGTCGTACATATTAATTCACCCGCTCGGAGTAATGATGATGAGCCGACGGGTGAATTAACCTCGATCCCAATTATGCCGATCGATTGGTTTGCAACTCCCACTTCGCTGGCAACTTGGCACCAAAATATCGAATCCGAAATTTCACATAGTCTAAAAGAGATTTCTTATAAAGTCAATCTACTTTTACAACAGGCGCGCATTATGCCTGCAAATATTCCTAAGTCTATTTTAGAAGCAAGTAATGAAGCAGATCGGCAGGGCGAAAGTATGGGAAATGTTTCAAATTTGTTGAGTATTACGATCGAGCAAGAGCTTGATGAAGAACAGCTCGATGCCGAAATGTCGAAAACTCTTTTAAATAATGGTGCCGATCGATCGATCTCGATAACCATCGATTCAGATGAAGAAGACTTTTCCCAGCTCGTGCAAATTCATAGCCTCTATTTACGTCTGACAGAAGTCGAATTTTCAGATGTTAATGTTCTAGCCTTACGGAAAGATATTAATAAATTAGTCGATAGAATTAAAGCATTACGACGTGAATATATTCAAAAACAGCAAGAATTGAAAATTGCCGAAGCCGAATCAGCTTGGCGAAATAGTTGGTTTGAAAATTAGGAGTTGTAGAGCGAATTTAGACACGATCGATATAAGATCGAGCATGAAAGGTTGGTTGTCGTACATACCTAACGACTTAAATAGATTGATTGGTTGTTGTGTGCGGGGGAAAGACATAGAATAAGCAAGTATATTTTAAAATGATTGCTAGTAATAGCAACTCTTGAGTACGATCGATGTCCGATGAACCAGACTGGTTGAGAATTCATAAAGCTCTAACTATCGAAGCAGAGTACGGTTATACCGATTTAGTCGGGCAACAGTACCGCTTCGGTGAATTCTTGTGTTTGAGTTTTGGCAAACCACCGACACATGCAACCTCCAAAGATCGCCAGCATTGGCGTGAATTAGCCTTTGAATTCGATAAGTATCACGATCTGACTTTAATCGAGCGGAAGTTATTAATTGCTAAAGCTAGTGAGTTTTTAAAAATTGCCCAACAAGTCGCCGCACAGCACACCACTCAAGCACCAGTTAAGTTAGTTAGAGTGAGTGAAGCTCGCGCCAATACTACTCCCAGCGCAGCTCCACTGAATCCCAAAATTTTACCAGCGATAATTTCCAGAACTCCAGGCAACACTAATTTAACACTCGATCGATATTTACGAGACATTCCCCAATTGGGTATTCGCAAAGCCGAAATTCTGGCTAGATTGGGATTATTAACCGTTAAGGATGTTTTATATTACTATCCCCGCGACCATATTGACTATGCCAAACAGATAAACATTATCGAACTAGAACCCGGTACCACCGTTACGCTCGTTGGTATTATTCGCAAAATCAACTTTTTTACCAGTCCTAAAAACAAAAAACTCAACGTCTTAGAAATTACGATTAAAGACGAAACTGGCAGCCTTAAAATTAGTCGCTTCTATGCCGGGACTCGTTATAGCAATCGCGGTTGGCAAGAATCATTAAAACGTAAATATCCCGTCGGGAGTTGGATTGCTGCATCGGGATTAGTCAAGCAGGGTAAATATGGCATCAACTTAGACAACCCCGAAATCGAAGTTTTAGCAGATAGTGAGGCGAGTATTTCTTCGCTCAAAATTGGGCGCGTATTGCCAGTTTACCCATTAATAGAAGGCGTATCCGCCGATATCGTCCGCGAAGCAGTAGTGACAGTTTTACCTGCGGCGAAGTTACTAACAGATCCGCTCCCCACAGTAGTGCTAGAACAATATGGATTGATGGACTTAGCCACATCAATTCAGAATATCCATTTCCCCGAAGATAGCGATACCAAAGGAGCAGCCAGACGTAGACTAATTTTTGATGAGTTTTTCTATCTTCAATTAGGCTTCTTGCAACGCCGCCATTTATTACGCCAGACGCATACTCAAACCATCATCAAACCGACAGGAAAATTAATCGACAGATTCAAAGAACTATTACCATTCCAACTCACCAACGCTCAACAACGAGTCGTAAGTGAAATTTTAGAAGATATCCAGCAACCAGCACCCATGAATCGGTTAGTACAAGGCGATGTCGGCTCCGGTAAAACCGTCGTCGCCGTCATGGCAATTCTCGCCGCCATTCAATCTGGTTATCAAACCGCACTCATGGCTCCCACCGAAGTTCTCGCCGAGCAACACTATCGCAAACTCGTCGGCTGGTTTAACCTGCTCCATCTCCCCGTCGAACTCCTGACAGGCTCTACTAAAGCCGCCAAACGGAGACAAATATACAGCGAATTAGAGACAGGCGAACTCTCGATCGCAGTTGGCACACATGCTTTAATTCAAGATAAGGTCAACTTTCGCAACCTCGGCTTAGTCGTCATCGACGAACAGCATCGCTTCGGCGTATTCCAGCGCGCTAAATTGCAGCAAAAAGGCTCCCAGCCCCACGTCCTCACCATGACCGCTACACCCATCCCCCGCACCCTCGCCCTCACCCTCCACGGCGATTTAGACGTGAGCCAGATTGACGAACTACCAGCCGGAAGACAGCCGATTCAAACCAACGCCGTCAACAGCCGCCAGCGCAGCCAAGTCTACGAACTCATGCACCGCGAAATCGCATCGGGGCGGCAAGTATACGTCGTGTTACCCCTCGTCGAAGAATCCGAAAAACTCGATCTCCGCGCCGCTACCGCCGAACACGAACGTCTAGCCACCGAAGTATTCCCGCAATATCAAGTCGGCTTGCTCCACGGGCGGATGGCTTCAGCCGATAAAGATGCCGCCCTGAGCGCATTTCGCGATAATGTCACCCAAATTATTGTCTCCACCACCGTTATCGAAGTCGGCGTAGATGTCCCCAACGCCACCGTCATGCTCATCGAAAACGCCGAACGCTTCGGCTTATCTCAACTCCACCAATTACGCGGGCGCGTCGGGCGGGGCGAACATCGTTCTTATTGCCTACTGATGAGCGGTAGCAGTTCTAGCAACGCTAAACAACGCCTACAGGTGCTAGAACAGTCGCAAGATGGATTTTGGATCTCTGAGATGGATATGCAATTACGCGGCCCTGGGCAGGTTTTAGGCACCCGTCAATCGGGAATGGCAGATTTTGCCTTAGCCAGTTTAGCAGAAGATGGCGAAGTGTTGACGATCGCGCGCGATGCCGCCGAAAAAGTCATTTTACAGGATAAAGATCTGAGCCAGTCGCCCCGATTAAAGGCAGAGTTAGATTATCGTTTTAATAAGTTAATGGGAGGAAGTATCTTAACTTAAATTTTGGATTATTCAATCGAGTATTAACTACTTCATTAAATAAGAATCGATTTCTGGATATCGAGAGAACAAACTATCGACACTGGCTAGGTTTGCCCCATAGACTAAAGCCGTGGCAATAATTAACCTATCGAAAGGATCTTTATGAATCGGGGACAACTCAACCGCCTGTGCCGCAATTACTTCATTCATTGGAAATAGCTCGATGCCCACACTCGTTAACGATTCTTGAAACCATGATTGAGCTGTAGATGGTAACTCTATCCGTCCCTTACTGTGAGCCAAAGCAATTTCGTAGCAAGATACTGGTGAGATGCCTACCCGACTTGCAGATTCGATTTGACTCAGCCATTGTGAGGGAAACAGATCTAAATTGCCGTTGACGAACCACAGCCAAATATGAGTATCGAGAACGATTACTTCAGACATTCCCAATCCTCTTCATCAACAATCGGACTGACAACATCACCCAATATTTTAACCTTACCTACCAAAGCTACAGGAGGAATTCGACGCTTAATGGGAGTGTCTTCAGATAAAATCGTCACAATCACACGAGCCGAACTAACCTGAGGTTGCTCCGCCAGCCATGTTACTTGCCCATTTTCATAAATTGCTTCATAACTTTTCAGCATTAAATCTTTCCTCGGCTGAGATGCTATCTCCATTTTACTCTGAATTTCTGTTTACTCATTAAGTAATGAACGACCTAATCGAAGTGTACGCTTATCATGGAACGAGTCAAACTAAAGCCGCAAGTATCCTCAAAAATGGATTCCTCGCTAGTGATAACGATTATGACTGGCTAGGTACGGGCATATATTTCTTTCAAGATGCACCGATGAGAGCCAAACAATGGGCAACAGAGCAGCATCCCCAAGAGCCATCGGTGATTTGCGCTCGAATCCAGTTGGACAATTGTGTAGACTTAATCACAGAATATTATTTAATCGAAATCTAAGGAGATATTAAGATGCTAGATATAAATAAGTCTAAGGAAATTTTGGAGAATTATTTTGCAACCGTCACCCAAGAGCGGTTTGCAATAGATTTAGAAAAATACTGTCCTGAATTAGTTGAAGCAGAGTCAGCTAGTCTAGCATCAGATGAATTTGACAATGCAGAACTTTATCAGCAAGCAAATCAAGAGAGTAAACTAGAGATTGCTCATAAACTTTTAAAAAAAGGAATGAGCATTCAGGAAGTATCTGAAATTCTAGAATTGGATGTTCATATTATCTCTAAATAAATATCAAATATTCATGTCAATATAAAAATGAAGATCGCCATGCCAATAAATCTTAAAAAATTCGAGCAAATAGTCACCGAGCATTTCGCGACTGTTACTGATGAAGAATTTCTAGAAAATTTACGAAAATCTTCGCCTTGTCTTTTTACTGAGAGTCCAGAAGAACAACAAGACGATCGAATCTCAGAATCCGTTCCAGTAGATCGAATTAATCCCAACTCAAAATTAAATCTACCTCGCGTTCCTGGGCAAGACAAAGGACGTGTAACTATGTCTGCTGATTTTAACGATCCTTTGCCAGCAGATATTCTAGATAAATTTTACAAGTCTTGAGTGTTTTCAAGCAAGATATTTTGTATTAATAATAACTTACTTAGCAGCGATCGGCATTCGCCAACCCGTACCAAAAGCTCGATCGGTTATTTTCAATCCTGGGGGAGCTTGACGGCGTTTGAATTCGGCACGTTTGACTAGTTTAGTTATTTTATCGACTATTTGCGGATCGTAACCGCGACCGATTATTTGCGCTGGCGATTGATGTTCGCAGACGATCGCATTTAAAATAGCATCGAGAATTTCATAAGGTGGTAATGAATCTTGGTCTACTTGTCCGGGTTTTAATTCTGCGCTGGGTGGTTTAATAATAATATTATGGGGGATAATTTCGCGCTCTCGATTCAACCATTTACAGATAGAAAATACGCGCATTTTAGGAACGTCGGCAATGACGGCTAAACCACCATTCATATCGCCATAGAGGGTGCAATAACCTACTGCCATTTCCGATTTATTACCAGTCGAGAGCAGTAGATGTCCGAATTTATTAGAGATGGACATTAATAATGTGCCGCGAATCCGCGATTGGATATTCTCTTCGGCTAGTCCAAATTCGGTACCTGTAAATAGGGAATCTAAGGTACCATCAAATCCCTGCATTAAGTCGCCAATGGGGATAGTTTCGGTGTTAATGCCTAGATTAGCAGCTACCGCGATCGCATCGGTGACAGAATGCGATGAGCTATAGGTAGATGGCATTAATACGCCCAAAACCTTGTCGGCTCCTATCGCTGCGGCGGCTATTGCGGCGACGAGTGCGGAGTCGATGCCGCCGCTCAAGCCCAAAATTACTTTTTGAAAACCACATTTGCTAATATAATCCCTTACACCTAATACTAATGCCTGCCAAATTTCGGCATCGGTACAGTCAGGTTGGGGTTGAATTTTACCTGGTTTCAAATCTTGTTTAATCTCATCAAACTCAACGATAATTAAGTCGCGATCGAATGATGCACCCCGACAAATTAGTTCGCCCGATCGATCGAACCCCAAGCTACAACCATCAAAAATCAGGTCATCGTTTGCCCCGACTTGATTGACATATAATACCGCTCGATCGTATTTAATTGCGGCATGTTTTAACATTGCTGCGCGGAGCTGTTGTTTGCCCATACAATAGGGTGAAGCAGAAAGATTGATCGATAGATCGATATTGTGTGCGGCTAATTCAGCGATCGGATTTACTAAATAACTACGTTTGCCCCAAAATTCTTCATCATTCCACAAATCTTCACAGACTGTCAGCCCAATCTTAATATCGTCTATGGTGAAGTAATTTGCCTCGTTACCAGGGGTAAAGTACCGATTCTCATCAAATACATCATAAGTCGGTAACAGCCGCTTGTGGAAGATATTCTGCACCTTTCCAGCAGTTAGTAAGGCGATACTATTAAATAATGGTTTGCCACCCATAACTGTAAAGTTAGGATTGGGGGTAGCTAATCCGACGAGTACATGTAAATCGGGTGGTAATTCCGTCGCTAATTGATGGAGTGTTTGCTCCATTTCGGTAATGAAGTGAGCGTTGAGTAATAAGTCTCGCGGTGGATAGCCACATAGGGATAATTCGGGGGTGAGTAATAGTTTTACTCCTTGGGTAGCTACTTGGTGGGCGGTTGTTAAAATCTGTTCGGCGTTATTTTTTAAGTCGCCAATGGTGGGATTGAGTTGGGCTAGTGCTATTTTCATAATATTTTTTATTTTTAACCGCAGAGACGCAGAGAGCGCAGAGAAATAAATGATTGAGAAATATCGGATCTGTAAGGGCGGGTTTATGCAACTAATAACGATTGCACCAGAGATCTAATTCAAACCCGCCCAACCTCACTAAGATCTGAATCGATCGGGATAAAAAACGTGATTTTCTCACGCTCTAGATGGTGGGCAATGCCCACCCTACTTTAATAATCTTCTGTCCAAATTGCTAAACACTTCTTACTTTGCCAAAATTTTT
>NZ_JANYJC010000307.1 GCF_025361915.1 Chamaesiphon sp. GL140_3_metabinner_50 | reverse complement strand
CGATCGCATGGTTCTAGCAGGCTTTGGATCACTTCGAGCTTGAGTTGCCCTTCTGGACTTAATTCAGAGACGATCGTTTGTTGCTCTGTGGTGGTTTCCATTGATGGTGATTCACGGGAACCATCATCGCTAGTCGCTTGCTTTTCTGTTTCTATCATTGAGTTTTATAAACATTAATAACTTATAAACACACAATGTTATTATAACGAACATTGAAAAAGATGACAATTAATCTGTCACCCCTTCGATCCGTTTCCGAAATATGATGCGACACTTAAAATGTCATAATCCCAAGAAGCGACAATTAATCTGTCTTCAAGCAGATGAGGAGTTTATGATAAAATAAGCTTGTAAACTAGACAGAGTAAGGTTTAAAGATAACGACACTAATTTGTCATCACGTCACTTAATTAGTCACCGTACAACACCTAGCTTTTATTTGTACTCGATCGTGGCGATTCCCTAAATTGACTGCGAATTGACTGCGAATTTTGAGGTGATTTTAATTAGATGTTCGCCCAGCAGATTTACTTATCTTGCTAGGCGCATAAAACACCCACATCCCCTGCTACAATCCGCCAGCAGTTCCTTCCCCGCGCGGATCTGCGGCTCCTGAGAGTTGCCCATTGGGTAATTGTTCGATCGCGTTGGCATTTCCCCAGTATTCACGAGGTTCGATCGCATGTCCCCGACGGCGCAATTCAGCCAGGGTAGCCGCATCGAAGCCCCACGGATCGACATTTACTTTATCTGGGAGCCATTGATGGTGAATTCTGCCCGCAGCTACCGCCGAGCCGACATCCATTTTGTATTCCAATACGTTGAGTAAGATTTGCAACACGGTAGTGATAATCGTACTCCCGCCTGGTGCACCGATCGCGAGGCGGAATTTACCATTTTCGGTCACGATCGTTGGTGTCATACTCGATAGTGGGGTTTTTCCTGGCAAGATCGAATTTTTTTCGCCGCCGACTAAGCCGAATACGTTGGGAACTCCGGGTGCGATCGCAAAATCATCCATCTCGTCGTTTAATAAAATTCCCGTTCCTGGTACTACAACTCCCGCACCAAAGCGGTAATTGACGGTAAATGTCAGGCTGACTACATTTCGCTGGCTGTCAACAACATTCAGGTGGCTGGTTTCCATCGATTCGGATCTGGGAGCTGGAGCGGTTGGTAATTGTCGGCGCGAATCGCTTGTGGGGAGTGCTTCGGTGCGGAGGAATGGCTGCAATAACTCGGTGGTGGCGGGTTTTACGGTTGTCGAGAGCCGCGCTTTATCTGGCTGAATTTCCTGGCGGCGTTTGGCGGCGTAGGCTGGATTTATTAACGCTGAGACGGGGACATTGGTAAAATCAGGATCGCCCAGATGCTGCGATCGATCTGCATACGCAATCCGCATCGATTCAATTAATAAGTGGAGTGCATCGGGACTATGCCAACCTAAAGCGGCTAAATCGGTACTGCCGATCGTATTTAAGATCTGGACTAAATGAACGCCCCCAGAGGATGGTGGAGCCATCGAACAGACGTTGTACTGGCGAAATTTGCCACACAGAGCTGCGCGCCACTTGGGTTGGTACGATTTAAGATCTGCAACGGTAATTAAGCCTTTGTTCTGGCGCATATCGCGATCGATTGCCTGTGCGATCGATCCGGTGTAAAAGTTGCGAGGATTGCGGGCGATCGCAATTAATGTCTGGGCTAAATCTCTCTGTACCAGCCGTTCCCCTGGCTGTAATGGTTTGCCATTGCGCGTAAAAATCTGCCGTGCGGCGAGGTTACTCGCTAAAAGTTTTTGCTTCGATTGTGCCTGCTTAGTATACAGTTCGCTGACTGTAAATCCCTGACGCGCTAGCTTAATCGAAGGTGCTACTACCGTCCGCCAGGGCAACTTACCATACTTCTGATGGACGGCAGCCAAACCGGCGATCGTCCCCGGTATTCCCGCCGCCAAATGTCCTTCCAGACTAGCATTTGGGCGGACTTTACCCTGTGCGTCTAGATACATATTTCTCGATGCTGCTTTAGGCGCGCGTTCCCGAAAATCTAACGTCTCAATATTATTGCCCACCTTAACGATCGCAAACCCCCCACCGCCAATTCCCGCCGAAAATGGCTCTACCACCGAAATCGCCAACGTCGTCGCGACCGCCGCATCGATCGCATTTCCACCTTGCTGGAGCATTAATACTCCCGCCTGCGTCGCCAGCGGATGCGCCGATGTCACCATCCCATTTTGACTCTGTGTCGGACGCGGAAACGCCGCCAAAACAGGTGCAGCACCAGCCAAAATCGGTAACAAGCCGATCGCCGTTACCGTATAACGATAAAATTTTCTCAAATAGCTCACAATCTTTTTAGGTTTTAGGTTTTAGGTTTTAGGTTCTAGGTGTTAGTGGGATGATAGTTAAAAGTTAGGAGTTGGGGATTTATGGTAAATAATCGCTCGAATTACACTTCCTGCTGCAAAAATAACAGTACAACTTTTTTTAGAGCTATTTTTATTCAGTATCTCCTAAAACCTAATCCCTAATCCCTAAAGCCTAATACCTCATGACAAAACTAATCGTAGCCACTAGCAACCCTGGTAAATTGCGAGAAATGCAAGCATATCTAAGCGATAGCGAGTGGGAACTGAGCCTCAAACCAGCGGAATTAGACGTAGATGAGACGGAAGACACATTTATGGGTAACGCATGTCTCAAAGCCTCTGAGGTGGCGATCGCGTTGAATGCTTGGGCGATCGCCGATGATTCAGGATTGCAAGTGGATGCACTCAATGGTGCGCCGGGAATCTTTTCAGCGCGGTATGCCAATAGCGACAAAGAACGAATCGATCGGATCTTACACGAACTGCGCGATTTTCCCGAACCCAGCCAACGACAGGCACAATTTGTCTGTGCTGTTGCCGTAGCCCGCCCCAACGGATCGATCGCCGCCAAAGCTGAAGGCATTTGTCGGGGCGAAATTCTCGCCGCACCGCAAGGTATCGATGGATTTGGCTACGATCCGATTTTTTATATCCCCTCCGAGCGACTCACTTTCGCCCAAATGTCTAAAGAAGCCAAACGCAGTATCAGTCATCGCGGTAAGGCGTTTGCAATTATCGTTCAGCAATTAATCGGGATTAGGGAATAGCGAAAAGTGCGCCGCAAGTAGAGCACCTTTTCAAGACAGGGGATACCCAAACCCATCTATGGAGCTATTTGCGGCGTATTTCCTGCGGGAGTTGCTGCGACGATCGGTACCCCATTCGTGAGACTCAATAACCCCGAAGTCACGATCTTTTCACCTGGTTTCAAACCCTTAATTACCTGATAATTGTTACCTTCGATCGCACCTAACTCTACAGGCTTTTGAATTGCACTCAACCCAGTTTTACCATCGCGATCTGGTTGCTTGGTTTCGGCGACAAATACAAAAGTTTTACCGCCCAACCGCGATACGGCAGTTACGGGAATCAAAATACCCGATCGACGATCCCAGATAACTTTGGCTTGAACTGACTGACGATTGAGCAATTGCCCGTTATTGGCAAAACTAGCTTTTGCCAGAATCGTCTGAGAATCAGCCGTCGCATTAGGGGCGATAAAGCTAACCTTGCCGATCGCGATCGATTTACCAGCGGCATCTAACAGCTCCACTGGTAGCCCCGCACGCAACTGTTTGGCGCGATCTAATGGAATCGATAAATTAAGGTCGAAGGAGTCGTTTTTGGTGAGGGTGGTTATAGTATCGCCTTTGGCAGCATAATCGCCGATCTTGAGTGGGATATTGCCGACAATTCCGGTAAACGGAGCTAGCACTTTGGCATATTGGAGTTGAACTTGAGCCGATCGCACTTGGGCGGCAGCTTGACTTACTTGCGATTGCGCCTGGGCGATTTCTTGAGGGCGCGAACCGTTGAGCTGTTGCTGTAAGTTTTGTTGCTGTTGATTGACTGTTGCGGAGAAGGAGTTAATGTCTGCCGTCCTAGTTTGGCGGAGTTGGTCTAATTTGCGTTGCGCTACTACCAGCAAGGCAGCAGCGTTGCTTTGCTCGTTGACATAGCCAGCATACGAGTCTTGAGACACCGCGCCCTGCTTGGCTAGTTGGGCATAGCGACTAGCTCGCGATTGGGCGAGAGTGAGTGCCGATTTTGCTGAGATGATTTGGGCTTCGGCTTGGGCGATGGCTTCGAGTTCCGATCCCGATTGGGCATCTGTGAGCTTGGATTGAGCTTGAGCTAGGGTGGCTCTAGCTTGAGCGACTTGTTCGGGGCGAGTACCAGCTTTGAGTAGTCCGAGATTGGCATTAGCTTGTTGTAATGCTGCCTGACGCTGCTGGAGTAAGGCTTGGGCATCATCGCTTTGCAGTCCGACAATCGGCTGTCCCTGTTTGACGATATCGCCTTCTTTGACATAAAGTTGGTTGATGCGTCCTTCTACCTGCGGCTTGATAGTCACAAATCGTGGTGATTCCAAGATCCCGATAAATACATTACTATCTTGGACGGTATTTGTCGCTACAGTCGCAATATTGACCGCAACTGCCATCGGTTTCTTGGGCGCGCCAGCCGCACCACTAGCTTGTCCGCCGATGGTCTTGGCTTGGCTGGCTTGCCACCAGCGAAAACTCAAGCCCAAACCACCGAGTAATAAGAGCGGGATAAATAACCAAGTCCAACGTCGCCGTCTGGGCGATCGAATCGCGGGTGGCGGTACTACTAATAATTCTGCCGCTAGTGGGATCGTCGCTAGGCTTTCGTTTGGCTCGTCGGCGATGGCTCGATCGGTTTCCACTGGCTCGACGTGCTTGAGATATTTAGAATGAAACATCTGGATATTAATCGATAGTTAATCATCGGGTTGGTTTCGATCGTCAATGGATGGTAAATAGTACGTATGCGACCTATTTTGCTCTAATCCTGAATTAAAGTAAACATCTTAGAAGAAGTTGTCATGCAATTGTCTCTGTCTAATGAGAGATCTAGTCAACCAAAGATATATTCACAGATGGTGAAAAATCCGATCGAACTTACGGCATTTATAATTGTTCTACCTTTCGACAGAGGTAGTTTTGGACTAATTTTGTGATGCTATAAAAGTAGTTTCAAAATTTAGGTAACCGCAGCATGGCAAGTTTACACGATCTTGTTGAAGGCGTGCAAGATGCTTTAGGCAATCTGACACCCACACCAGTCATTCTCCAAGAAGAATCAACTGCCTACGACCTCAAAAAGCGGCTAGAGTGGGGCGAACCAGCTCTCTCGATTATAGATATCCGCGAACATGAAGCCTTCAACCAAGGACGCATCACTGGGGCGATCTCAATGCCGATGGCGCAGCTCGACGAGATGAAGTCTACACTCCAACCCCAGCACGATATCTACATTTACGCTGAATCTGACGAGCTAGCGCATAACGCCGCCCAAATGCTCAGAGTGGCTGGCTTTGAAGCAGTAACTCATATTATAGGCGGTCTGGATGCTTGGCACGAGATTGGCGGCCCCACTGAAGGCATTCAAGAAGATGCCGCACCCCCAACCGCTGATGCCTATAATGTCGTGGATCGACTCAAGACCGAACACGATCTGAATGAAGCTGGCAAAGCCCAACATGCTAATTAGGCTTTAGGCTTTAGATGTTAGGTTTTAGGCTAGATCGTATTTGCGGTAGCAGCTAACCACACCGGATTGCGATCGAGCCGCGTCATGTAAATATTACAATTCACACGCAAACGCATGATTGTGAACCTGACTGACAATGGCTGGGAAATTATTTATCATCGCGCTCATGCCCTTTTAGCTGCCCAAGTGGCTGGGCATTGGCAGACACCCGACGATACCGCCCATTTAGTAGAAACAATCGCGGCAATTGCCCATCATGACGACCTAGAGCGCGAATGGCAAGGCGACCATTTGACCAAAGCTGGTGCCCCCTTTGACTTTACCTTGGGCGAGAAGATCGAGGTGCCGCCACTGTACGAGCATGTAGAAAACGCCCTCTATCGCGGACGATGGGTAGCACTACTCGTCTCCATGCACATGAGTTTCCTGAGTGAGGGACGGCGGGGTGAATTGCCCGAACTCGATGAGTTTTTGGATAAACAAATCGAACTGCAAACAGCTTGGCGCAACAGCTTAAAGATATCCAAATCTGATGCCCAAAAAGCTTACGACATGATGCAGTGTTGCGATCGCTTATCGTTAATTTTATGTCAACGTCAGATTCCCGATCGCGAACGATGGCTCGAAATTGCCACAGGGCCGACAGGCGAACGACACGATCTGATACAACGTGGTGACAAGACACTTACCGTCAAACCGTGGCCGTTTACAGTTACAGAATTTAAGCTGCGAATCGATGCATCTTATCTAACTCAGATAAAATTTGACAGTAATGAAGAATTGGTCACAGCCTTACAACACGCACCAATTGAATCGATCGAGTGGACTTTTGTGAAATAGCAATTTTCAATTAATTATCTATCTTTTACCCTAAGTACCAATGGATAGCAACTTTTTTGACAGATTTTTCCGAGATGCTAATGGCGAAATCGTCATCGCTCAGATGCCGAATTTACCGATTATTGTTTGGCTGATAGCTACTTTAGCTAAATTAGCTTATCCCACTGGCAATATTAATGTAGGATTAGGCATTTTAGCCTCTAGTTCTTTACTGGTCTGGTCGTTAGGCGAGTTAACCCAAGGTGTAACTTACTTTCGGCGCAGTTTAGGTTTAGTTGTATTAATTTGGTGGATGGCTACAACAATTCATCAAGTCTACACAGCTCGACTCAGCTCTTAGAAAGTTGAAAGTTGACACTTCTCTTCGAGACGCTTCGCGAACGGCTTCGCTCAGTGCAAGAAGTCGAAAGCGAAAAGTGTGTTCCTGGGGCGCGAGCTTTTCGCTATCGACTAAAACACTATTAACTATGTTTTAAGATGAGACGTAAGTACACTTACTCGGCTAACTTTGCCAACAAGGGTAAATCCACACAGCTAGAACCGTAAGTATTACCGCGAATAACTTGACAAGGACGATCGGGTTCGCCAAGATCGGATAATACTAATTTAGCGCGATCGAAATTATGATCTTGCGTGTAATCATTAATCGTCACGATCGTTTCAATGCCAGCATCCATCGCCGAAATTAACCCATTTTCAGAATCTTCAAATGCGAGACAAGCTGAAGCAGGTAATTTCATTTGCTCCAGTACGTAATCGTAAATATCTGAGGCGGGTTTTTTCTTAGGAACGATATCGCCAGCAGCAATGACTTCAAACCAGTTAGCGTCGATATTTCCGGTTAACAACGCGAAGACATTTGCAGGCGTGGTAGTAGTAGAAATCGCCAGTCGTAAATTAGCAGCACGCGCCGCATCTAATAGCCGTTTGACTCCCGGACGCAGGGGAATTCTCCCATCGGCTAATAGTTGCGCGTAGTATTGGTTTTTTGCCTTGTGGAGATCGGCAATGGTACTATCTGTCATTTGAATTTCAGGGCGATAAGTATCTAAATAAAAGCGCATCCGCTCTTTGCCACCCGTTACCGCCAATAATTTCCCATATAGCTCGATCGACCAATCCCAGTCTAACCCAGCATGGGCAAATGCTTGGTTGAATGCCACTCGATGACCATCGCGTTCGGTATCGGCTAAAGTACCATCAACATCAAAAATTAGTGCTTGTAACGCGCTCATCCCCAAAGTTTTCCTATCTTATAAGTTAATCTTCTACCTTTGTGATGTTATCACGATGGGAGTTGGGAGATGGGCGTAAACTTATTTCCCAGTCCCCCCGTCTCCCAGTCCCCCCGCCAATATCCAATTTAAACCAATACCGATCGACTTCAAACCTCTATAATATTAAATAGAGTTATTTGTGGCAGATGTGGATGCTCCGCCACTCTTGGCAGCAAAGAGTAATTATTACAAGTTCATTTCAGAGCGCGAGCGCAAGTAGAGAATATGGCACAACTCGAAACTAGAACCGAACCGATGGTGCTGAATATGGGGCCGCACCACCCATCAATGCACGGGGTCATGCGGTTGATTGTCACTCTCGACGGTGAAGATGTCGTCGATTGCGAACCCGTAATTGGCTATCTGCATCGCGGTATGGAAAAAATTGCCGAAAACCGTACCAATCTGATGTTCGTGCCCTACGTCAGCCGCTGGGACTACGCAGCGGGGATGTTTAACGAAGCCATTACCGTTAATGCGGTCGAGAAATTGGCGAATATTGCGGTTCCCAAACGTGCCAGCCATATTCGGGTGATTATGCTCGAACTCAATCGGATCGCTAACCATCTGCTCTGGCTCGGCCCATTTATGGCGGATGTTGGCGCGCAGACTCCGTTCTTCTATATCTTTCGCGAACGGGAGCTGATTTACGATCTGTGGGAAGCCGCGACAGGTTATCGGATGGTAAATAATAACTATTTCCGGATCGGTGGGGTAGCTGTCGATTTACCATATGGTTGGATCGATAAATGTCTGGACTTCTGCGATTACTTCATGCCAAAAGTGGACGAGTATGAAAAGTTAATTACCAATAATCCCATCTTCCGCCGTCGGGTAGAAGGAGTCGGTACGATTAGCCGCGAGGAAGCAATTAACTGGGGTTTATCCGGCCCGATGCTGCGCGGTTCTGGCGTAAAGTGGGATCTGCGGAAGGTCGATAAGTATGAGTGCTACGACGATTTCGATTGGGATGTTCAATATGAAACGGCTGGCGATTGTCTAGCACGCTATTTCGTGCGGATTCGCGAGATGCGAGAGTCGGTAAAGATTCTCCGCCAAGCTATCGCTGCTTTACCAGGCGGTGCTTACGAAAACCTCGAAGCTAAACGCCTCGCCGCTGGGCCAAAATCTGAGTGGGATGCGATGGATTATCAATACATAAGTAAGAAAGTCGCCCCAACATTTAAGATTCCCAAAGGCGAACATTACGTCCGGGTCGAAAGTGGTAAAGGCGAATTAGGCATCTTTATTATCGGTGAAGATCACATCTTCCCCTGGCGGTGGAAAATTCGCGCTGCTGACTTTAATAATGTCCAAATTGTCCCCCACCTTTTACGCGGTGTAAAAGTCGCGGATATCGTGACAATTCTGGGTAGTGTCGATATTATTATGGGTTCTGTCGATCGATAATCGGACAACTAAGTTATGTTATTTTAGCGGTCGATCTGAAACTAATTTCAGATCGACCGCTAATTCTCAGCTTAACCAGCATGAAAAGCTAATTATGCAAACTACAATTGAATACGAGCAAATTATCCTCAGTAAGTTAAGACAACTATCACCCACTCAACAGCAAGAAGTCTTAAACTTTACTGAATTTCTCCGCCAGAAATCTACTTCGGAAATAGCATCGGCATTATCTCTACAACAACTTGCCCAGCTTCCAATTGCAGAGCGGCATCAATATCTCAAAGCATCTATCGCTGCAACTGCTAATGATTTTTTAACAGATCCAGAGCTGACAGAATTCTCTATTTTAGATAGCGAAGATTGGGAGTGTAAAAACTTAACTTTCAACTAACTTAATGCTACCTACCGTTATTTTACCTGGCTATCTCGAAAGTGCTGATGTTTATCTGCCCCTACAACAAGCACTAACCGCACTCGGTACGCCAACGACGACAGTACCGCTCCGCAAACGCGATTGGCTCCCGACGCTTGGCGGTCGATCGATGATACCAATTTTACGACAGCTCGATCGCACTATTAACGAAGCTTTAACTAATCACCAAGCGACCCAAATTAACCTAATCGGACATTCGGCAGGCGGTTGGATTAGTCGGATCTATTTAGGCGAAATTCCGTATACAATTCATGGCGATGTTACCGAATCGGCAAAATTATGGGATGCCAAATCTAAAATTGCGACTCTAATTACGCTCGGTACTCCACATCTTAGCGGCGAACGCTGGACGCGAAAGAATCTCGATTTTGTTAATAATAATTACCCTGGGGCAATGTATCCAGATTTGGAGTACATTTGCGTGGCAGGTAAATCGATCTATGGCGAAAAAAAGCTCGGTCAATGGTTGGCTTATAGTAGCTATCAACAGACTTGCGGCATCGGTAATACTTGGGGTGATGGCATTACCCCAATCGAAGCGGCACATTTAGCAGGTGCGGTAAATATTACGATCGCAGGGGTCAAACATTCGCCTCGTGCTGCGGGAATTTGGTATGGTTCGCCAGAGGTGCGATCGCAATGGACTGAATATTTGAAATAGCGTAAATCGCGAGTTATTATCTACCAGTAAGGAGTGTAACGATCGCCAGCAAGATAAATAATAGTCCCCCAATGATTGTAATCGTTCGCTCGGAAATATGACTGGCGATCGCGCGACCGCCAATGACGGCAATTAGCGCGCAAATTGTATGACCGACAATACCACCTAACATCACCCCGATCGCATCTTTAGATGCCGCTAAGGTGATTGTCGCAAATTGAGTGCGATCGCCCCATTCTGCTATAAATGTCAATACACAACTTTCTACAAATATTTTCCAAGTCGTGTTTCGTTGTTGAAACTTGCGTTCGCCATCTTTAATTGCTGCTTCGGCTTCTGCCATTACTTCTACATCTGTTTGCGCTGACATCTGGCGTGCTGAATAGAGCAGCTTAATACCAAAGATCAGGAATAGTAATGCAGCAAGTCGATCGATCGAAACATGGTTTAAAAATTCCAGACTGGGTGGTAAATATTTGCTGACTAATCGGGGTAATACTACGAGCAGTTCCCCAATCCAGACTGATAGGATTGTCATTGCGGCTAGAGCTACCACTACGCCTATGAATACAGGCTTACGGGGATAGCGGCTAGCCAGAATTACTGCCATGAAAAATGTTTTATCGCCGATTTCTGAAGCAGTAATTAGTGACAGGGCAGCGGTAAATGCTTCTAACATTGAAATGTGTTTCAATCCTTGTAGTTTGGCACTGCTATTTGAGGTCGCAGCTTTAATTCGATCGACACTAGAAATCTTAACGCGATTTAGTTAAATCCTTACAAACGCTCATTTTTATATCATTTTTGAGCGATAACTTTTGCCTGACGATCGTGTTAATATTAATGGATACTTGTAGTTTTAATTTCACCCGCTCTACTTTCTTGCTATTTCTCTGAACTACATTAGACTATAATGTAAGCATCATCGATATCACCGATCGGGTGAGTTGATGGGTATAATTACCATCTAAGATTGAATTGAGGATACCCGATCGTGACAAATAACGTTGAGAACCAATCGCTGCATCATGTCGTAATTATTGGCGGTGGGTTTGGTGGGCTTCACGCCGCGCTGTCGCTAGGGAAAGCGAACGTCCAAGTAACGCTAATCGACAAACGGAATTTTCATCTGTTCCAACCACTGCTCTATCAAGTAGCCACGGGGGGTTTATCGCCTGCGGACATTTCCTCCCCATTACGATCGATCCTCAATAAGCAGCAGAATACTAAGGTAATTATGGGCGAGGTGCGAGATATCGATCCTCACCAGCAGAGAGTTTTTTTGAATAAGGGCGAGATAAACTACGACACCCTGATTGTAGCGACAGGTGTCAGCCATCACTATTTTGGGAACGAGCAATGGGCACCCACCGCTCCTGGCTTGAAGACTGTCGAAGATGCCCTCGAAATGCGTCGCCGGATTTTTATGGCGTTTGAAGCCGCTGAGAAAGAAACCGATCTTGAAAAACGCCGCGCTTGGCTGACTTTTGCGATCGTTGGCGGCGGCCCGACTGGAGTAGAATTAGCTGGTGCGATTGCCGAACTAGCATATAGTACGCTCAAAAAAGACTTCCGTAATATCGACACCGCCGAAGCTAAAGTTATTCTCGTTGAAGGGATGGATCGAGTTTTGCCACCCTATCCACCCGAACTATCAGCCAAAGCCGAAGCATCGCTGGTTAAATTGGGCGTGAAGGTGCAGACAAAGGCATTAGTGACAAATATCGAAGATAACGTCGTTACCATCCGTCAGGGCGAGAATACCGAGCAAGTAGCAGCTCGAACCGTGTTGTGGGCTGCGGGTGTTAAAGCATCAGTAATGGGTACCATATTAGCCGCACATACCGGAGTCGAACTCGATCGAGTCGGGCGAGTAATGGTACAGTCGAATTTAAGTATTAAAGACTATCCTCAAGTGTTTGTCATTGGCGATTTGGCAAACTTTACCAAGCCAGATGGCAAGCCGCTAGCGGGAGTCGCACCCGTCGCGACACAAGAAGGTAAATATGTCGCAGATTTAATCGAGCGGCGACTCGTTGGGGAAAGTTTAGCAGCTTTTGAATATTACGATGCGGGTAGTTTATCGGTAATTGGCAGACATTCGGCGGTAGCCGATTTCGGTAAGGTGAAAATGTCCGGGTTTTTTGCCTGGTTGATTTGGGTATTCGTTCATATTTATTATCTAATTGAATTCGATAGTAAATTAGTGGTATTCATTCAGTGGACTTGGAGTTATTTCACGCGCAAACGCGGTGCGAGACTAATTACAGGTGATGAATCGCTCGGACAAATTGGCGTTGACGATCGCGGTGATTACTTTGTATCGCCGAATGTTAAAGTCAGCATTAAAGCATAGATTTAGAACTGATTCTGCGGCATAGAGCTAGAGACTAATTAGTGGGTATTTCACTTCGGCTTCGCTCAGTGAGCGGAGCGGAAATCTAGAGACTAATTAGTGGGTATTTCAGTTCGGCTTCGCTCACTGAGCGGAGCCGAACTGAGCGAAACCAATCTGGAGCTAGTTAATGCGATCGTCAAAAATTGAGGGTAGGGGTAATGTCTTGTCGGTGCTTGGTTGATTTTCACGGTCGGGAAACCCG
>NZ_JANYJC010000302.1 GCF_025361915.1 Chamaesiphon sp. GL140_3_metabinner_50 | reverse complement strand
AGCACTGAAGAGTTTAGATAACTTAGAAACAGTCATGCTTTTTGGCAGTAGTCTACCATATCAATATTGGACTGAGTTTAGCGAGTGGAAAGCTGAGTGGTTATTAGACGAAGATGACGCTCGAATTAGACGAGCTTTAATAAAGCAAGTAGGATTTGATAGAGTTTGCCAACTTTCGGGTTTAACTCGGCTAGAACTAAATAATTGGCAACTAACTGAATTGCCTGCCAATGTCGAAAATCTTTGTAACTTACTTAATTTAGACCTAACAGATAATCAGCTAGCGAGTCTACCAGAAAATATTGGCAATCTCTCCCGATTATACGACCTAAAATTAAGTCGCAATCAATTAACCAGTTTGCCAGAAAGCTTTGAAAATCTTTTTAATTTAAGCAATTTAGATCTAAGTTTAAATAAATTAGAGAAGTTGCCAGACAATTTTATATATCTTTTGAATTTAACTACGATCGATCTGAATGGTAATTTAATAGAAGATTTGTCGATCTTACAAAGTTTACTCAATCTAAAAACCGTTTGCTTTTACAACGTTTATCTACCGCGTAGATATTGGATTAAATTTAGTGAATGGAAATCTGAATGGTTGTTGGATGAAGATAATGTTGAAATAAGACAGATTTTAATCGAGCGAATTGGGTACGATCGAATCTGCACGGAATTGAAGGCAGTGGCGATCGATACGTGGAGAGAATATACACTATTGAAAATCGACGGCGTAGAAAAAATTTATGATGATGAAGAGCAACCGATCGATACAGAACCGATGGTGTTATTAAAGATGACTTGCCCCTCGACGGCACATATTCATATCCTGCGCGTACCACCAGAAATGGTGAGTGCGGAAGCGGCAATTACATGGGTAAATCATGGCATTCATCCCGATGAATTTATCGTGCAAACGTAATTAGGTTACTATCCACCCTTCTCCTTACTCCAGACGCTCACTGTGCCTACGGCAGGCTTACGCCAACGGCTGTCGCGAAAGTCGGAAGACGCGATGACAAGCTCAGGGCAAGCTATTCACGATCGACTATTCACACTTTGGCTGTCGCTCAGTGCAAGCTATCCACCGAAACACTATTAACTTTGTTTTAATGCAAAATGTAAGGATAATCGGTTATCAACCCACCGCCACCAACCGATCGCGAGTTACCATAGATACATAAAGTGCGATCTAGTGGAATAAAGACATGGTACAGTCCCAATATTACGGCGGCGACAGCTATTACCGGACACCGCCACCAGATTTACCCTCGTTGTTACTCAAAGAGCGGATCGTCTATATGGGAGGTTTTTTGGTATCTTCCGATGAATACAAAGACCAGATGGGCTACGATCCCACCAAACTGTTGATCGCCCAACTGTTATATCTCCAGTTTGACAATCCCGAAAAACCGATTTACTTCTATATCAACTCGACAGGGACATCTTGGTACACAGGAGACTCGATGGGCTTTGAAACCGAAGCCTTCGCGATTTGCGATACGCTGGGCTATATTAAGCCACCCGTGCATACGATTTGTATCGGACAGGCAATGGGCACAGCCGCAATGATTTTAGCCGCAGGGACTAAGGGCTGTCGAGCAAGTCTTCCACATGCCACCATCGTGCTAAACCAGCCGCGTAGTGGCGCACAGGGACAAGCCAGCGACATTCAGATTCAGGCAAAAGAAGTCTTAGACAACAAAGCCGCAATTTTAAACATTTTCTCTCACAGTACCGGACAACCAGCGGAGAAAATCGCCAAAGATACCGATCGGATGTTGTACATGACTCCTGCCGAAGCTAAAGAATACGGCATCATCGATATCGTTCTTAGCAGTGTTAAAGACTTGCCAGTACCTATACCAGCCTTAGTCTGAAAACAGAGAGATTGTCGATTAAACAACAAATCTTCTAGTCATTACTAAAAGTATTAAGTGTCAACTGTTAACTGTCAACTGATTTAAATATGCCTAACTACAATCCAATTTTAGTACCATATAAACTCCCCGGAAGTTCTCAGTCGCAGTGGATGAATGTTTACACGCGGATGAGTCTAGAGCGAATTATCTTCCTCAATCAACCAATTACCGATGGATTCGCAAATATGATTGTGTCATATTTGCTATATCTAGAATCAGATGATAATACTAAGCCGATATATCTATATATCAACTCTTTGGGCGATCCTGTTGCCGCAGGTATGGCGGGCATGGAAGCAGGGATGATGTCGATCATGGCTGGGTTGTCAATCTATGACACCATTCAACACATAAAGTCTGAGGTGCGTACGATATGTCTGGGTCAATCAATGGGGATTGCCACACTATTATTATCTGCTGGTGCTCCTGGTCAGCGAGCGAGTTTACCCAATTCTACGATCGGATTAATGCCCGTTCGTGCGGGTACGAGAGGACAAGCTTCGGACATTATCATTAATGCAGCCCAAGTCTTAGCAAAAAAATCAACGATTGTGGATATATTTGCAAAGACAACAGGTGGATCTCCAGAAAAAATCCAGCAAGACAGCGAACGGATGTTTTACATGACACCCCATGAAGCTAAAGAATATGGATTGATCGATCGAGTTTTGGAAAACTCAAAGGAACTTTCTACTCTGTAGATTAAGCTTGAGAGTCAAACTGATTTTTTGTAATTAACTTCCACCTCCTAACTCCTATGTCAATTGGCATTCCTAGCGTTCCCTGGCGTTTACCTGGCAGTCCTCAAGAACAGTGGATTCCCATCTACGATAGATTATTCCAAGAACGAATAATATTCATGTTTGAGGGCGTTGATGACGATATGGCAAATGATATCGTTGCATACTTGCTATATCTAGATGCTGAAGATTCAAGCAAGCCGATCTATATCTACATCAATTCCCCTGGCGGTAGCATCACGGCGGGGATGGCAATCTATGACACGATGAAACACATTAAGTCAGAAGTCGTCACCATTTGCGTCGGTTTAGCAGCTTCAATGGGTGCCTTTTTACTCACGGCTGGTAGCCCTGGTAAGCGTCTGGCACTGCCTCATGCGCGGATCATGATCCACCAACCTTCTGGCGGTACTGGGCGAATGCAGGCATCGGATATCGAGATTGAAGCCACGCGTATTCTCGAACTTCGGACTCGGCTCAATCAACTAATGGCGGATCGTTCCGGTCAAACTTTGGAGCGGATCGAAAAAGATACCGATCGCGATAATTTTATGTCAGCAGCGGAAGCTGTAGAATACGGACTAATTGATAAAGTTGTCGAGATTACTAATGTTCGTTAATAGATACGACTTGCCTTTAGAGTAGCATTTTGCACTACGGAGAATCTCCTCGAAATCTGGCAGTCCGATCGAATTTTGAAGATCTTCCCTATTTTCGCCGACAGAGCTGTTGCTCTGGATGAGCGAGAATGGGGATTTGTCGTTAATGTATATATAAATTCTACCGATCGCGATCGTTTTCCGCCGATCGGTCATAATCGTCGGCTCGGTATGGTAGATTAAATTAACATCTGATTTCTAGGCATTAGTGCTGAGTTGGGTTATGCTGTGTTCTGTTCGAGGAAACGATCGAATTATCATCGTTTATCGAGCTAGTAAGAAAAAACATACATAAGTTTCAATTTAGTGTAGACTGGAATACATAAATAATTTTACAGACCGAGTAGTCTGTTAGGGTCTAGATGTTGATAAGATTTGGATGTCAAAATCGCTGACTCTTGTATTTCCTCCTCCCACAGCTCACACTTTAGCAACTAACCGGGCGATCTAAACGTCCCAAATTTAGATTTACTCAGTTAGTGAGCTATTAATAGTCATTCAGCCGCGATCGCCTTTATCAGTTCAACTATCTTGACTGAGTGCGAGCGGGGGTACCCAAGATTCTAATTGTCAATGAGCCATTTTCAGCAGGATTTTATTAAAGCAGTCATAGAAATCTATGGCTTAGAACTCGACGATCGGGAGATCGATGATGTATTGTCAGCATGGATGCGGCAATACGATTCGACGTGGATTATCAAGGCGATCGTCGAGTCGCTCTATCGGGGGCGATATAAAATTGTCTGTGTCGAAAGTATCCTCAGCAATTGGCAACGTTTGGGCAATCCCCGCTACCAATTTACACCTGAATACGAGCGAGAAATTTTGGCACAGATCCCCATTGCCAACCACGAGCGAGTTAACGAAAATCCGATCGTCGCTCCTCCAGCTACAGACTCATTGGCACCTCTCCCTGAGAGCATCGATCCCGAATCCACACCGCCAGCGAAAATCGACGATCGCGCTGGCAATCGCCCCAAAAGAACCAACTGCGATCTCAATCCAGAAGAGTCAGCACCATTTCAATCTCCCCATCTTCCGAGATCGATTTGCTACTTTACTAACCCAGTCGATTCCTCGGATCGCTCTGCAAATTTAGCATTAACGCAACCCCTCGATGTCAGCGAACAGTTTTTGGTAGATGAATATCTTGCCTCGATGTCGCTGCAATCGGCACAACAGATCCAGCAACAAGATGATTCGGATCGAGATCGACACAGTTCCAAGCCTGTCAATCGCAAACTCTTCAACACCCTCAAAACGATCGTCGATCCCAATAGTCAGTACAAATTAGAATACGACACTATTGACAGACAATCTTTGAAAGATCGTCAGATTACCAATATTACCCAATTTGAAGTGTCAATCGAACATACTCACTGATGATAAATATTATCATTATTTACAATTTTAGATCGTTCCGACAAATGAATCTGTAACCTTTGTCACAAACTGCGTCACAAATTTCGCTTTACCATTCACGATCGCTTAACGATTGCGAAGCACTTGCAGCAGGGTGAGAAAATAAGTAGGGATCGGGGCGATCGCACTAATCAGATTTCCAGATAGAGGATGGATTAGATCCAACTGTCGGGCGTGAAGGGCTTGCCCTGGCAGCTTGACACCGATCGATCTGCCCGTACCGTACACAGGATCGCCAACGATCGGATGCCCGATTCGATTCGCATGTACGCGGATTTGGTGCGTTCTGCCAGTTTCTAGTCGAAATCTAATCAGACAAAAACTCCGCAGTCGTTCTTCGATCTGCCAATGTGTTACCGCCGATTTACCACCGCGATCGAGTTCGACGATCGTATTGCGCTGTCGATCGACCGGATGGCGACCGATCGGCAGGTCGATCGTGCCGCTATCGGTCTTAGGAGTGCCGTAGACGACCCCTAAGTACTCGCGCCGAGCTGTTTTAGCCTGAAGCTGTTGTTGGAGGTGCTGATGGGCGAAATCGGTCTTGGCAATTACGATCGCGCCGCTAGTATCTTTATCCAAACGATGGACGATGCCGGGACGCTGCACGCCGCCGATACTAGAGAGGGGACAATGAGATAACAGCGCGTGAACTAGAGTCCCTGTATCATGTCCGGCTGAGGGATGAACTACCATGCCAGCGGGTTTGTTGACGATTAATAGTTGTTCGTCTTCGTAGAGAATATCGAGGGGAATTGCTTCGGGTACCAAGTCGAGTGCGGCTGGCGCGGGGATGAAAACGCGTACGCGATCGCCAGCTTTTAATTTATACTGCTTGTCAATACATATTCGATCTCCGACTCGAACGTGTCCTTGGGAGATTAGTTTTTGCCACCGCGATCGTGAAAAATCTGCTAATTGCCCTGTCAACCATAGATCTAGTCTGGGTTCGGTGCGATCGTCATCGGCAATAATTAGATCGATTTCCTGTAATGTATCGATGTCTAAGTGTCGATCTTCGGTGGCAATATTTTCGGTTAAAAGCGATCGATTATTTGGTTCCATTGCGGTTATTATACTCATTTCAATCGAGCTTATGAAAAATAGATTTCGCCGCCATGCTCGCACTATCAAGATTGAAAACAAAGATGGTAGATTTGTAATTCATGGGATGGGGAATTGGTATCACCAGTGGCGAGATCCCTACCATTTATTGTTAACGATTCCCTGGATGGGGTTTGCGGTAATTGTTTCGGTGGCTTATTTATGCATTAATGCGTTATTTGCATTTGCTTATTTAGCTGGGGGTGATTGTTTGGAGGGAGCGCGTGCGGGTTTATTTAGCGATGCTTTCTTTTTTAGCGTTCAAACATTGGCTTCGATCGGTTATGGTGCGATTCATCCTAAAACATTTTATGCTAATTCGATCGTCACGCTCGAATCAATTACGAGTCTGTTGTTAATTGCGGTGTTAACCGGGATCGCTTTTGCCAGATTTTCGCGACCGATCGCTAAGTTATTATTTAGTAAGTTTACCATTATTACCAGTCATAATAGTCAGCCAACGCTGATGTTTCGGGTTGCTAACGAGCGGAATAATTTTATTTTAGAAGCTCACGCGCAAATCTATTTAATTATCGATGAGATTACGCATGAGGGCGATAGTATGCGCCGCATTCACGAACTCAAGTTACTGCGCCAGCGTACTCCTAGCCTGGTACTGACTTGGACGGTTATGCACCACATCGATGCCGATAGTCCGCTGTATGGGTTGGATGCTGGCGATTTAAAACGTCTTAATGCGAATATTAGCGTTTTAATTGGCGGTGTCGATGAATCAGTTGCATATGCGATTACCGCTCGGTATATTTATAATACCGAAGATATTTTGTTCGATCGTAAGTTTACAAATCTGATTCAAAAATCGGCAAATGGAGATCGTTACTTTGATTATAGCTTTTTTCACGATACCGAGTCGAGTGTTGAATCGGGTAATCAGTAGCAATATCTAGTAACTAGACTTTAGAGCTTCAATTGACTGGAGAAATTTTGATAAATTCCCTCTATAAATTTGAACCAATAATCTGAATAAAAATATGCTGGTAAATTTTGAACTGGATGGATATATAGATAATGTAATCCTAACCCTGCACTCATCCCTAATAATTGCCAGCCGACAATTACGCATAGAGTCAGTGGTTTACTCCATCGCCGAATTTTTAGATCTAAGCTTACCAATAATCCCGCAGCAAACATAACAATCGCATCTACCAAAAAATGCGACCATGTTAGTAAGACTACAGCTAAAACGCTAACTAATATTATTAAAATTAATGCTCGCGTGTCTGTCTTAAAAAAACCATCAAAGCCAATCGAAACACTTTTACTGGGATAAGTAACAACACTACCAAGGATCGTTATTCCTAGAGCGGCTAACAGCCAAACTTGGCGATTTTCGGTCCAGTCATATAACAACCACCCAAAGGTAGTATAAGTTACAAATAATAATAACAGAGAAGTCAGTGGCAATTTTTTGAGGACGGGATCTTGACGATCGATTGCCATAAGTTGAGACTACCAAAGATGCCAATACTAGTTTACAACATTTTTAAAACTTAGCGATCTTACAATGAATTTTGATGTTTTACAGGCGATCGAGATCGTCAAACCCTGCTTCCCCGGTATCTAAACCTACTAACCCAAGTTGCTAGTTATGGGTTTTTAGTGGGATGGTGTTAGGTTTTAGCTATTAGGTTTCATCCTATCGCTAATACCCAATACCTAATAGCTAATACCCAAATCTTTAACCTTGGTTATAAATAGCAAATTGCGTTGCTAGATTACTTATTTTTGATTTTGAACTTGCCAGACTAAATTGAGGGCATCTGAAGATTTGCTTTTATTACCTTGTTGTTGGTATAGTTTAGCCGCAGTTTTAAAGTCGTTAACTGCACCCGATCGATCTTTAAGAGCCTGACGAGCGGCAGCACGATTGTAGTAAGCTTCAGCAAAATTTGGATCGATGGCGATCGTTTTGGTGAAATCATTAATTGCGGCTGTAAAATCTTTGGCATTTTTCTGGGCTACACCACGATTATTGTAAGCAAATGAATTGCTGGGTTCGATTTGAATTGCTTTGCTATAGTCAGAAATTGCCCCACTATTATCTCCAAGTTTTCGACGGATGTTAGCGCGATTATAATAATTAAAAGAGTTATTTTGATTCAAGGCAATCGCTCGATCGTAATCTTTTAATGCACCGCGTTCGTCACCGAGTTCTAATTTTGTCCACGCTCGATTACCATAGGCAAAATCATAATTAGGATTGACTTTAACAGCCAGATCGTAATCAGCGATTGCCCCTTGTCGATCGGCTAATTTGTATTTAGCTAAACCTCGATTGAGATAACCATCAGCTCGATTCGGTTTGAGCCTAATTACCTGAGAAAAATTGGTAATTGCCGCTCGGATATTATTTGCCTCTAGCCAAAGATTGCCGCGATTGAGATAAGCATCGGCATAATTAGCATCTAGTTGAATCACCCGATCTAGATCGCTCATGGCACCTTGACGATCGCCATTTTTTTCTTTAGCAGTAGCTCTGTTAAAATAGCTATTAATATTCTGAGGGTTTAATTTAATAGATTGGGTATAATCATCGATCGCACCCTGACGATTCCCCGATAAGTCAGAAGCAACTGCTCGATTATAAATAGCTTTTTCAAAGTTAGGATCGATGCTAATCGCTTGCGAAAAGTCGGCAATTGCTCCAGCATAATCTTTGTTCTGAAATTTACGATTGCCAGATGTTAACAAACTTTCAGCTTGTTTCTGAGGGGCTTGAGCCAGCAGATTGCTATGATTGCGATCGGTTATTTGAATAGTATTGGCACTAACATAATTACAACTAACGATCGATGTCGCGAAAATCGTCGCAATTGCTGTAATAGTGGTAGTAATTGGTAGTTTCATAATTTGGTATTTTAATAAAATTGTTAATAAAAGCGTGTGAATACTGACTATACTTTTGCTTCACAAAATCAATCTAACTTATCGGGATACAATCGACATAATTATTGTAGCGCGAGTTTGTTAGCGTAGCATCTATCTAATGAGGCTTGAGTTGTAAAAACTTTCGCTTTCTCGTATCAACTAGCTCAAGCATCGAAAGATCGCAATTGAGCATATTTAGTAAAACACCGATTGGTAATTGCACCAGTGACGATAATTGCCGCAATCGTATTACTCGCCATGACGGTAAATAACACCACTATTTGATAACCAGCAGCATTCACAGGTTGAATGTTTGCCAATAATTCCCCCGCCAAAAAGCCTGGAATCGTCACCAAACCCGCTACCATCAATGTATCGATCGTTGGTAATAGTGCAGACTTAATCGCGATTTGCCGATAAGCTGCAATTGCTTGTGCGGGAGTCGCGCCCAAACTCAGCCGAGTTTCAATTTCGGCTTGATGCCGCTCGATTTCACTAATTAACCGCTCTCCCGCCACCGCCGTATTATTGAGTAAATATCCCAAACAGATCCCTGCAAGGGCGAGTAAATATTGCGGCTGATGCCAATCAGTCGGCTTAATTACTACCAAAATTGTATACCCAACGGCAATAATTAGCCCCGTCAAGACGGCTCCACCGACGATCGGCAGTAAATTCTTCATCCGATCGCCAATCCGGTTACTAGCGGCAATTGTCGTCGCAATCGCGATCGCACCAATTCCCCCAACAGTTACCGATGGGTTGTCTAATTGCCAGACGATCTGCAATCCAAATCCCATTACTAATAATTGTAAAATCGATCGAGCCGCCGCTAGCGCAATTTGCCCTGCTAATCCCACCCGTTGCCATTGTAACAGCCCGATCGAGATGGCGATTAACCCACATGCCCAGCCGATATCTGGTAAGTCTAAAACGCGAGGAGGGTTCATGGGAGGAGTAAAAGGAGTAAGAAGTAAGAAGTAAGGAGTAAGGAGTTGGGATATCCACCATCCACTATCCACTATCCACTATCCACTATTCCCTATTCCCTAAATCGAAGATTTAAACCAACCGCGTTTCCAGAAAAAGAAGATTAAACTACCTGCGGTGATTACCATCAAAGCTACACACAATGGATAGCCCCAATACCAACCTAATTCGGGCATATTCACAGGCGATTTGGATCGATCGAAATTCATGCCATATACGCCAGCAATAAAGGTGAGAGGGATAAATATTACCGACACAACGGTTAATGATTTCATGATTTCATTCATTTTATTACTAACTGCCGACAGATAAACATCCATTAATCCCGTGGCGAGTTCTCGATAAGTTTCGACCATATCCATCACCTGGACGGTATGATCGTAACAGTCGCGTAGATATACCTGCACCTCACTACTAATTAAATCGCTGCCATCGCGAATCAGCGAATTAATGGCATCTCGTTGCGGCCAAATTGCTCGTCTGATTGTCAGTAATTCGCGGCGAACTTTGTAGATTTTTTCTAATGTCGATCGATCTGGACGAATCATCACTTCTTCTTCAAGATCTTCAATTAATTCGCCATAATACTCTAAGACTGGAAAAAAGCCATCGACGATCGCATCGAGTAAACAGTATGCCAAATAGTCTGCACCTTGCGTCCGAATAATACCTCGATCGATCTCAATTCGTTGGCGTACCCCATGAAAACAATCTTCTTCGGGTTCTTCTTGAATTGTTAATAAATAGTTTTTCCCCAATACCAAACTAACTTGCTCTTTAGTAAATCCAGTCCGATCTGGATTTAGCACGACCATAATTGCAATAATTAATACTTGGTCTTGATAATGTTCGATCTTAGGACGTTGGGGTACATTAACGACATCTTCAACCAGCATTCGATGGAGATCGAAAATGGGACTCAGAGCATCCCAAGTTGCCGTATTTCCCAATCCCGATACATCAATCCAAGAGACGGTATGAGTCTTTAAATATTCTTTGATTTTTGCTGGTTCTGAAATTGATACCCGTGTAGAGCTATGGCGATCGTAATCGATTAAAACTAATTCTGCTGGCGGAGCATCTGCACTCAAATGTAAATGTCCGGGCATCGTTCCCGGTCGATCGTAAGCATAATCTAGCCGCGATACTTCTAATGGCTGATAAGTAGTCGGGAAATCTGAATTTGGCATAATTAACTCAGCTAGCAGCGTACTATAAATCTTGTCGAATGCTCGATCGGAAGAGTTTACTTACCATACTTCGATCTCGATCGTAATAATCCAGAACTTATCTCCTTATCCAGTTAAAGACGAATCCAAATTATCGCCTTTAACTGTCGATCGTTAACTATAAATAGTATCTAACAGTTGTAACTACCCGACTGCGCTTACCTAATAAAGCTGCCTTTAGGAATAAAGTAGTTTGATTGTGGAGTAAACCTTCCCACCAATTTTTAGTTACAAAAGCCGGAATGATAATCGTCGATAATACATCAGGATGTTGTTGCTCGTAACTAGTAATAAAATCGACGATCGGTTCGATTAAAGATCGAAATGGTGAATCGATAATTTCTAGATGAATATCTGATTCTAACTCAGCCCATCGACGATTTAGTTTTTCACGATCGGTACTACCGATATCTACATGTACGGCGATAATTTCATCGGCAATACTGCGGGCATATTCTAGTGCTTCCACTGTACCTCGATTGAGATGCCCGACGATCACGATCGCGGGATGGGTAACTTTTTCGGTACGAGGGCGAGGAATATAACCGCGTGGAGCGAGATCGTTAATACTCAAGCGTTCGGCAACATATTTATAGTGTTTATTAATACTCAAGAAAATCCATACTAGTAGAGGAATTGCCACTACGACAACCCAAGCACCTGCAACAAATTTGGTGAGTACGATTACACTCAGTACTACCAAAGTGGCTAGTGCCCCAACTCCATTTAATAGCGCGCTCAATTGCCAGCCAGCCGTCTTCAATCGATACCATCTGACTACCATTCCCGCTTGAGAGAGCGTGAATGAGGTAAATACACCTACTGCGTAAAGTGGAATAATCGAGTTGACATCGCCTTTGAAAATCATCACCAGCACCGCTGCTGTCGCACTGAGAAAGATGATGCCATTGGAGTATACCAATCGATCGCCTAAAATCGATAGCTGGCGGGGTAAAAAGCCATCCCGTGCGAGAAAATAACACAGGCGGGGAAAATCGGCATAACTAGTATTCGCGGCTAGTAATAGAATCAATAACGTCGAAACCTGAAGGAAATAGTAAGGAATTCCATTACCTAAAATTCTCCGCCCTAATTGCGAGACAGCCGTTTCACCTTCTACCGGAATCAGATGATAAATATTGGCTAAATAAGTAATCCCGATAAACATGATTCCTAGAATTACCCCCAGGTAAATCAGCGTCAGACGCGCATTTTTCCATTCTGGTGGTTTGAACGCTAACACCCCGTCAGAAATCGCTTCTACCCCCGTCAACGCGGAACAACCAGCAGAGAAAGCTCTCAGCAAAAAGAACAGCGTCAGCGGCTCTTTAACCGGAAGGTTAGTAACTACTTCAGCAGGGATATTGCCACTTGCCTGTTGATATAGTCCCACGCCAATTAAGAGAAAAATACCAACTATAAACGAGTAGGTAGGAACCATCAGAATATTACCCGATTCTTTCACCCCCCGCAGGTTTACTAACATAATCAAAAACATGAAAATCAGACACAGTAACACTGTGTGTGGCTTCAATCCAGGTATTGCCGATGTGAGCGCGGCGGTACCTGCGGAGACACTCACAGTAACAGTGAGAATGTAGTCGATCATCAGCGAACCACCCGCAACTAAACCAGAGAATAATCCCAGATTTTCTCGCGCCACAATATACGAACCACCACCATTCGGGTATGCTTTGATGGTTTGGCTGTAAGACAAAATTACGATTCCCAGCAACAGCATAATTACTGTGGCGATCGGGATAGAATTACCTAGTGCGCTACTCCCCGCAGCTACTAAAACTAATAAAATTTCCTCAGTAGCATAGGCAACTGAGGATAATGCATCCGAAGATAGCACTGCAAGTGCAGCAGCATTACTGAGTCTTTCCTCTGCATGGGCACTAGTCGGTAATGACTTACCAACTAACAACCGCTTCAGTCCAGATAATGACATATGGTTAAACTAATAGTGGATAGTTGATGATAAATGCTGAAGATATTCAACCTCGAACTCTAGATATTATTTGGTAAC
>NZ_JANYJC010000257.1 GCF_025361915.1 Chamaesiphon sp. GL140_3_metabinner_50 | reverse complement strand
AAAACTGGCAAAATTACCGAAGCCACCCAAATCGGTTTTCTCGAACGTAAATTGCAACGCGATCTGCGCCAAAATTGGCAGGGAAGCACCCAAAATAAGCAAGCCGCTAATTTTCAAGTAAAGGTCAATCAAGACGGTCAGATCGTCAGTTATCAGCCCGCAGGGACGACAAATGCCGCTCAGTCTAACCTGACTCCTTTAGCCAAACTTGCTATTAAAAACCCCGATGCCAATCAAGCGATCGGTAATTTTAATGTCGTCTTCAATCCGACAGGTTCGATCGACATCAAACCCGCCGTACCATTAGAAGGGACGATGAATTTAGGCAAAGCTATCGACGATCCTAAATTGCAGACAACTCTGGCAGATAAACTCAAAACCACCCTCGAAAAATCCTTAACTAGCACCAAACCACTCGATACTCAAAATCTCGACTATCGCGTCGCCGTCACCACCACTGGCGAAATTGCCGATTATGAGCCGACAGATCGCCGTGCTTATGACAATGAACCCAAAACACCCCTACCCAAATTAGCCAAATTCAACGCCCAAGCAGCGATCTCACAAGAACCACTCGCTCAATACAAAGTCACATTTCAACCCGACGGCAAAATTATCGTCGCCCCGAAATAAACTGCGCTAACGTGCAAATATATTGCGCTGTATGCGGTTGACACCCCCAGCCAGGACTGCCAAAATAGAAGCTATATGGGCAAACTTACTCCATCGCTAACTAAATCGAGATTTTGGCAGTTAGTACCTTATACCCTGCTGGGTACGAGCTTGTTTGCCTGGGTATCTAATGCCCATCTCAACCAATTTCTCTCTGTATATGTAGTCTTACTCGCCGCACAATCGGGCACCGTAGGCATCTACCTGCTCGTGGGTTGGCTCAAATCGAGAAGTCGTCAGCATTTATAGCCAATTTAATGTCTTATCCAGGAGCGGATGACTGATGCGGAACCGAACAGCAGCAATATTAATTTGTTTTTTTGGCGGTTATTTTGGGGTTCATAAATTTTATTTAGGCCAAGTTACTCAAGGGATAATTTATTTAATTTTTTGTTGGACTTGTATCCCCGCACTAATTTCTTTTTTTGAATTCTTGGGTCTATGCTTTATGACCGATCGCGAGTTCGATGCTAGATTTAATTATGATACTAGTAGCCCGAATATGCTCGATCGCGCTACCAGTTATCCCGTTGCTCCATCCAATCGATCGAAAACCGAAGCTACTGCTACTCTATACGAACTCAAAAAGTTGTATGAAGACGGCATTATCACCGCCGAAGAATACGAATCCAAACGTCGCAAAATGTTAGAAGATATCTAAATTAGGTTTTAGGTTTTAGGTTTTAGGGGAAAGTGAATAGTGGATAGTGGATAGGTTTTGGAAGCAATCGAACTCCTTACTCCTTACTCCTTACTCCTTACTCCTTACTCCTTACTCCTTACTCCTTACTCCTCTGTCCCCCATCGTCTGCATTCAAAATTTTGCTTATGTCTAATGCAGCTTTAAAAAGAATTCCCGATTGGATTTGGTGGTCTTTGTGTCCGGTATTTGGAGCTTTGACGATCGCTTATGCTGGCTATTTGACAAAGACTGATAGGTGGTTGCAAATCGGTGGGGGGATGGGTGCGATCGTACTTTTAGCCTCGATGACTGGATTTTCGTGGCTGGTATTTTTGGCAGTACCGATTCAATTTGGCATTGCAATGAGTATTAAGAATCCGTTTCTAATTAAAAGTGCGCCGCGAGGGGCAATTTTACCAACAGATCGCCAAACCGCCGAATTAATTGCCAATGTTCGCGGCAAAGTCGATATCAATAAATGCTCGAAAGACGAGCTGGTACACGTACTGGGGTTACCGATCGTTTATTCTAATAATATCGAATTAATTAAAGCCGAAGGGTATATGTTTACCCATGTCGAAGAACTCACCGAATTAGCTGATGTTCCTGAAAAATACTGTGAAGCGATCGAACCAATGATTGCTTTTAATTATTACGAAAAAATTGCCGATCCGATCGATTGGCAACGCTTAAATATTCTGCCAATGTCCGAACTAGTCGAATTAGGACTCGATCGAGCTAGTGCTAACATTATCTGTGAAGAACGGCAATTACACGGTGCCTATCGATCTCTAGTCGAAGTTAAGCGACGCACTGGTTTACCCATCGCCGTCTACAAGCATTTACTCTAATTGCTGCTTAGTTAGGAATAAGATCCGTTCCATCACCGACTGGGGATGAATCCCCTAAAGCCTATCTCCTGCCAGATATCAAAAAGCCCCAGCCTGAAACCAGTCTGGAGCTTTTTAATTAGTTACGGAGAAGGTGGGATTCGAACCCACGGTAAGTTGCCCTACACAGCATTTCCAGTGCTGCGCCTTCGACCACTCGGCCACTTCTCCAACACAGTTGTGCGGATTTTGTCGCTTACCTAGTATACCGCAGACTTTTACCAACTGTCAACTATTTTGGGAGCGGGACTGGAGACGGGACATAGCAATTAATTATTTCGTCCGCAATTCAACTCGCTCGTTCAATCGATTTTGCCGCTCCTGCCAATCGGGTAAAAGGCTTTCTAGCAAATTATAAAAGCTAGTCGAGTGATTGAGAAACCGCAGGTGACAAAGTTCGTGAATGATGACGTAATCGATGCAGTCTTTAGAGGCACTAATCAACAACGGATTGAGAAAAATTCTCCCGGCTGGGGTGCAGCTCCCCCAACGTTTGGACATGGTGCGGAGTTCAAAGCCGTGCCCTTCAATATCATGGGATGTGACTAGTTTGGTACAGTATCGATAACGTTCGCTAAATACGATTGTTGCTCGATCGCGAAACCAATTAGCGATCGATCTTTCGACATGTTCCCTGTCGAATGGGGTGGGTGTATTAACTTCTAATCTACCTTGCCAGAGCCGAATTTTGTCGCTCGAACTTTCAATTAATTTTAAGCGATATTGACGACCTAAATAGCGGTAACCTTCGCCAGAGACACATTCGGGTGTGGGTAATGGTAGTGCATATCGATCGAATTGACGTTGTTGTTTGGCAATCCAGGCAGCACGATGAATGATTTTTGATTCGATCGATTCTAATGTTGCATCTGCTGGGGCTTTGACAATAATACTACTGTCGGGATGGACTTCGATCGCGAGGGTTTTGCGCGGGGAATATTCAAGGGCGAAGGTAATGTTTTTGCTGCCATAAGGCACGCGATGAATCTCAGTTGACTTCATAGTTTTCGGCAATTTTGAGGATCTTGACAATTAGTTCGTCTAAGTCTCCCCAAGCAATAAATAAATTGTGAGTCTTTTTTAAGTCGTGAACTAAATCGTCAATTTCATTCATCATCCGGTTTTGAATATCTCGATCGTGTTGCCAATCGCGAATTTTATTTTTGGTGATAATGTTTTCAATGCCGATCGATAGTAATACAAATACGTCTGAATTATTGGGATCGCTATTGATACCGCCGTCGATTGAAATCGAGGCTGGTGATGCAAAGTCCGCCTGCGCGGACTGGGTTATATATGTGGACTTTGCTTCACTAACAACGGACTGGATTGTGTAGTCCGCGTAGGCGGACTTTGCATCATGAGCCGAGACTTTAGTCTCTAGGCTCTCTAAACTCTCTAGGCTATTAGATAATTTCGCTTGCAAAACGTTGTAAAATGCCCGTGCTTGAGGACGGCTTTGGAGGGGTGCGGGAACGGTATCTGCGCCGCCACTGCGGACGGTTTCAAGACACGATCGCATTTGTTGGAGATATTCGATATCGCCGAGGCGTTTGGCGCGGTGGGCATCGATCGCGGTTTGAATTAATTGACTCAGACGCAGGTATAATACGGGATCTTCTTCCATCCGTTCGATCGCGACTTTTTTGATTCTAGCGGCAATTGCGTCAGCCTGAGCGGCTGTCCCCACGATACTTTCAATTTCGGCGTTGGATCGATCCAAATCGAAAATATCCACGGGTTCGATGATGGTAATAAATTCCGATGCGCCGATTTCTTTTTCTACCATCCGCCGAATTTGGTCGGTATATTCGGAATAGTCTACTTTTTCGCCATACCTAATTTTGACTAGATCCCGCAGCTTGAGCCAAGATTTTAGATCTTGAAGATATCGTTGTTTGGTAGATTCGGGAGTATCGGCTTGGAAGGGGGCATTACTGAGAGCGAGTCTGAGATTTTTGGCGAAGTCTCTCAAGGCTGCATAAAATTCGTCCCGACGATCTTGGGGTTCGAGCCACTGCTGGAGACTTTCGGTATCTTGAAGATTAGTCACGCCTTTAAATACATCCCAGACAGCCGCATGGATTGTGGGCAGTTTGGCAATTTCTACCCGCACGTCTACCAGCGCACCTTCAATATCCTCGCGATCGAACCCTTCCCGCTCCAGGGCGGCGTAGATTTCTAGAGCTTGGTTCATTTCGCCAAAAATGCCCCGATAGTCGATTACCAGTCCGTATTCTTTGCCTTCAAATACCCGATTTACCCGCGCGATCGCTTGCAAGATATTATGTTCTTTGAGGCGTTTATCGATGTACAAAACCGCATTGCGCGGCGCATCGAAACCAGTCAGCAGTTTATCGACGACGATTAATAAATCTGGTGCATCGTCACCATCACCATCCTTAAACTTTTCAATTAGCTTGTCTTGATAATTTTTGGGTGTGCCATAAATCGCCATCATATCTTTCCAAAAGCGTTGCACTTCCGAAAGATCGGCTTCATTGACAGTATCATTATCTTCGCGGGTATCGGGGGGTGAAATAATTACATCCGCTCTGATTTTGCCCCAACCATTAATTAACCTTTGATAAGTAATCGCGGCGCGTTTGCTAGAGGTGGCGAATTGCCCTTTTAATTTCGTACCTTTAAAATGTTTGTCGAAGTGTTGACTGAGATCGTAGGCGACTTCTCGCATTCTTGCATCCGATTCATACAGCGGTTCGGCACTGGTAAACTTACGTTTTAAGTCGGCTTTTTGCTCTGGGTTTAGATCGGATGTAATGCGATCGAACCATTTATCGACAGCTTCAGTATTTTTGAATTCACTCTCTCGCCCTTCATACACGATCGGTACTACCGCTTTATCGCCTACCGCTTTGGGCATAGTATAAGAGTGAATAAAGCCGCCGAACTTCTGGGCGGTACTTTTATCCTTTTTGAGTAATGGCGTACCTGTGAAGCCGATATAACAGGCATGGGGGAACACATTTCGCATCTTGGCGTGAATTTGTCCGTACTGGGAACGGTGGGATTCATCTACTAACACGAAGATATTCGGGCTGGGATTTTCACCCTTTTCTCTGGCTACCGTATCAAACTTATCGATGACAGTCGTAATAATTTCAGCTTTGGGGAGATTGAGTAATTCGAGCAGATTTTTACCACTTTGAGCCTGAGTCGGTGGTAATTTACAGTTCCGAAAAGTAATGGTAAG
>NZ_JANYJC010000237.1 GCF_025361915.1 Chamaesiphon sp. GL140_3_metabinner_50 | reverse complement strand
TCATTTGTAAAACTGCTGAAAAGCTAGATATTCAAGTGTTTGCAACCACTCATAATAGTGACTGCTGGAAAAGTCTGGCGGAAGTTGCTAATTCTGATGACATCCCCAGCGACGATATCGCGATCCATCGGATCGAGCGAGGAAAAAAGACGAGCATTGTCTTCAATGAAGAAGAAATGGCGATCGCGGTCGAGCGAGATATTGAGGTGCGCTAACTAATGGCAATTTATAGAAAGGTGCTGCTAGTTGAGGGTCAAGATGAGAAGAGAACTATCCCCGAATTGATAGAACTTAATGGGATTGATTGGGGTAGCGGTAAAAATACGATCGTTCATATCAAAGATTATGAAGGTTATGAAAATATAATTAAACCAGGATCGATTTCGACCGAACTTAAAGCGGATGGTATTGAGGCTTTAGGTATATTGTTAGATGCTGATGAAAACCCAATCGATCGATGGATAGCGATTAGAAATGCTTGCCGCAATAGCAGATCGATCTCAAATATATCTGAAGAATTACCAGAAGATGGTTTGATTATTGAAGCTGATAATGGCGTTCGAGTTGGTATTTGGATTATGCCTGATAATAAGTTGCCAGGAATGTTGGAGACATTTCTAGGATATTTACTACCTACAGATACTTCTTCGTTGTGGGAGTTTGCTGGTGAAGCTATTAATCAGGCAAAAGAAAAGGGTGCGCCTTTTACTGAATATCATCGAGATAAAGCTCGTATTTATAGCTGGCTGGCTTGGCAAAAGCCACCAGGTAGACAGCTTCATCAGGCAATCAAAGAGAGAATTCTAGATCCCCAGCATCCAGAAGCGCAGCAGTTTGTGAGCTGGTTTCGAGAGCTATACCAATTATGACGATTTAACCGATCGATAATATAAAGGGTACAGCAGATTGCAAGCAGATAAAGACTTCCACCTGGAACCTGCGCGAGTTCTTAAATACTCATGGTCAGTATAAATAACCGATTTATCGAACCAGAATAAATCTTGCCCCAATAGACAATACTTTAGCCGATCGAGCGCGATCGGCGATGTTAAAAAGATTGGAAATTAATTAATGATTAAATAACTTGCTTTAATGCCGCAATCAATCGATCGACACTTTCCTGCTTGCTGTTATACCCCATCAAACCTACCCGCCACACTTTACCCGCTAACTCGCCCAAACCGCCACCGATTTCGATATTATGCTCGGTGAGTAGTTGTTTGGCGACAGTTTTACCATCGACACCATCGGGGATACAGACAGTCGTGAGGGTGGGTAACCGATATTGTTTTTCGACGTGCATTTTCAGCCCGATCGATTCTAAACTAGACCACAAATACTCAACGTTTGCTTGATGTCGAGTCCAACTATTATCGATGCCTTCTTCGGAGACTAACCGCAGAGCTTCACGCAAACCATAGTAGAGATTGATGGGCGCGGTATGATGATACATCCGATCGGTACCCCAATATTTGCCCAATAGCAGCATATCTAGATACCAATTCGGTACCTTTGTCTTGCGGGCTAATAATTTTGCCATTGCGCGGGGACTCATTGTAAATGGCGATGCGCCAGGAGCGCAGCCTAAGCCCTTCTGAGAGCAGCTATAAGCCAGATCGACCCCCCAATCATCGAGGTGAACTGGCACGCCGCCTAGGCTAGTTACGGTGTCGAGCAGCAGCAAACAGTCGTACTCCCGACACAATTCGCCCACGCCTTCAACTGGTTGGCGGCAGCCTGTAGATGTCTCAGCATGAACCAATCCCAAGATTTTCGGACGGTGGGTAGCCATTGCAGTGCGGAGTTCGTCGAGGGAGAAATTTTGACCCCAAGGTTTAGAGATGGTGCGAACATCTGCACCGTAGCGTCCCGCCATATCTACCAATCGATTCCCAAAATATCCCGCTACCCCAATTAGCATCACATCTCCAGGCTCGACACTATTGGCGACTGTTGCTTCCATCGCCGCCGTACCAGTCCCGCTGACTGCGATCGTATGGGGGTTATTGGTTTGCCAAGCATATCTTAATAGGGACTGAATTTCGTCCATAATCTGCAAGAATGCCGGATCGAGATGTCCTAAAGGGGTCGTACTCATCGCTGCTAAGACGGTAGGATGAGCATTACAAGGCCCAGGGCCAAGTAAGAGACGGTTGGGGACACTGAGGGGTTTTAGGTGTTGTAGTTGGTTGGTATCGATCGACATGGGCGGTTTTTAACAATAGATTTAGCTTCCATTATTACCCGATTGCCCAGCATAGCTCAATTAACTCGCCTGCTTGCGACTGTTTGCTGTTTGAACGTTGTTTATCAAGGTTTTCGAGTGGGCAGCTTGCTGGCTGTGCTTTGGATTGAAGACAATCATTTGACGGCTACCAACGTCATTTCTACCTGCTTAATCAGATTGCTATAAATTTCGCTCTCTTTGACTAATCTGTTTGCATCCGTCGCACTCTCTGGATATCGATCTGTCCACACTTGACTTGGTGTATAAACAACTTCAGTCACCTCAAAATCAACATCTAAATAAAGGGCAAGTAATGTAAACGCTTTACCTCTTTCTTGCCACTCTCGATTGAGTTGTTTTGAGAACATGCTCAATCCCACTGTAGTGATGGGACGAACGTGAGTTGGATCGTGAAAAAAGCTATCACTGCGATGATGGGGAACCGTAATGTGGAGTTTTGCTCCTGGCATACAAATTCGATACAACTCCTGAATAATTTTTAAATAAGTTGCTGTCTGTTGTCCGAGATGCTCTAGTACGTGGTGCAGTTCGATCTCCACTACAGTATTATCGCCCCAAGGATAGGGGAAAGTTTCGAGATCGAAGCGAAGATCTGGATCGCCAAATTTATCAACATTGATGTAGCCGTCAAGTCGTTTTGCTCCACAACCTAAATTTAAGCGTAAATTATCCATCGCTCGCACTTTACTTTCTGGCTTAGTCGCTAGCTAAATCTGGAAAAACCGATCGCACGGCTGGATGGACGATCGATCCACCGCGTACATTTACTCCTTTAGCCAAATTGAGATCTAGAGCCAGCGCGTCTAAACCACGATCGGCTAGTTTAATTACGTATGGCGCGGTACTATTATTTAAAGCTTGTGTTGCCGTCCACGGAACGGCTCCAGGCATATTTGGTACGCCGTAATGGACGACACCCGACTCGATATACACGGGACTGGTATGAGAAGTCGGGCGTAGCGTCTCGATACAACCCCCCTGATCGACAGCGACATCGATTATGACCGAACCCGGTTTCATCTGCTCGACAATCGCCTTAGAGACGAGAATCGGCGCACGTTTGCCCAAGATTAACACCGCCCCAATTAACAGATCCGCACTGCGAACGGACATTTCGATATTGTCAGCATTGCTGTAAAGATAAGTCACGCGCGAGCCAAAGATGGTTTCCAGATAGCTCAATCGATCGACATTCACATCTAGAATCGTTACCTGTGCGCCCATTCCCACCGCCATCCGCGCGGCTTCAGTACCCACGATTCCCCCACCCAGGATAGTGACTCGTCCGGTTTGTACGCCCGGTACCCCGCCGAGGAGGACACCGCTACCGCCCTGTTGTTTCTCTAGATATCTCGCCCCAAATTGCACTGATAGTCTCCCAGCGATGATGCTCATTGGTGCGAGGAGCGGGAGTTTCCCATCTGGTAATTCTACTGTCTCATAAGCGATTGCACTGACCCCGATATCGATGAGTTGCTCGGTTAAAGTGCGATTGGCGGCGAGGTGGAGATAGGTAAACAGAATTTGGTTTTTTTGAAGGTATGAGTATTCTGTCGAGAGGGGTTCTTTAACTTTGACAACCATTTCCCGATCCCAAGCAGCAGCGGCGGTGGGGACAATTTTGGCTCCAGCTTGAATATATTCGGTGTCGAGAAAACTAGAACCCACTCCAGCATTGGTTTCGAGATATACTTGATGTCCTCGATCGGTTAACGCCCGCACGATACTCGGAGTCAATCCGACTCTAAACTCTTGGTCTTTGGTTTCTTTGGGAATGCCAATATCCATATTTTCTGCTTGTGGTTCTCGTCTCACTTACTATCATAATAGAGACAACGCGGCTTTGAGAAAGAGTCGTGGGCTACTAAGTGGGAGAGTAAGGAGTACAGTTCGGCTATCGCTCACTGACCGGAGTAAGAAGTAAGAAGTAAGGAGTAAGAAATAAGAAGTAAAGAGTAGGAATTTTAAGCGTGCAATTACCTTTAAAGCCAAACTGTATCCCCTAATAGCCAAAGCCTAAAACCTAAAACCTAACGCTTAACGCCTAATACCTAATACCCAACACCTATCGTGAAATACCATTTATCAGCAATTATTGAAGGCTATTCGCAGGGTTATTTTTTAATGGCGGATGATGAAGATAGCGGTCTTCAATGGTATTCTAGCAACGAACATGCGTTAATTCCGTTGAACGATCGGTTTCGCTATCCGACATCTTTGCGGCGGGTTATCAATCAAAACCGTTTTACTGTGCGGATTAATGGAGATTTTCGAGCGGTTGTTAAAGGTTGTGCCGAGCGAGATACAACTTGGATTTCAACCGAACTTCAGGATATTTACTGGGAATTGTGTCAAGCTGGTTGGGCGTATAGTTTTGAAACTTGGCAAGGCACTGAATTAGCCGGAGGGATTTTAGGCTTGGCGATTGGGAGTGCGTTTATTGGGGAATCGATGTTTTTTAACATTCCCGAAGGCTCGAAGGTGGCGATGGTAAAACTTGTCGAGCATCTGCGCCAGCAGCAGTTTACGCTATTCGATGCCCAAATGACCAATCCTCATCTAGAACGTTTTGGCTCTTACACGATCGAGGCTAAAGCATATCAGGATTTGCTGACTCGTGCGATCGGGCAAAAGTGTAAGTTCGATCTTTCGATGGGAGATGGGAGTAAGGAGTAAGAAGTAAGGAGTAAATATTTATTTTGTTTGTAAATCGATCTCGATTCGATCGAATAAAAATTTAGGGTAGGGGTAATTCATGAATTACCCCTACTACCCTATTTTTTGAGACTGTCGAGGTTAGCCAGCTCTGAGTTGTTGACGATGGCGGGAATGCAGTAATAAACTAACTTTACCTAGCAGCTCGTCGATCGATGCGGGTTTGCTGAGGATGTCATCGGCTCCACATTCTAATCCCAGTACTGCTTGAGATCGATCGAGTGAAGTAAATAGTAGAATCGGTGTCAAATCCCAAACTGAATTACTACGAATCCGTCTAGTCATCTCAAACCCATCAATTTGGGGCATATTAACATCGAGAATAATTAAATCTGGCGGTAACAGATTCATAATTTGCAAGGCGATCGATCCGTCGGTATATGCAATTGTTTCATATCCTGCGGAGGATAAAATTGCATCGGTAATCGATAGAATTTCTGGAGCATCATCAACAATGAGAATTCGATTGGTATCTAACCTGCCACCTACGATCGCTGGTTTCATTTATTAAAGTTTTTTTAATAAGAGGGACGGAAACTAATATAGGTCAATATAATACCCGATTTGTTCCAATCCCAATGGGTCGGATTTCCGACCGACATTTAACTCACTAATTCTAACCCGCGCCGATATAATTCTCGTGCGTATTCAGTCCAAGTCCCTTGACCCCAGTAGCGAAAGCAACTAGTCTGTACCAACAGATTGTAGAGCAAAGCTGCTTGATAATCCGATCGCGAGGTCACACTCGGATCGGCACTGACTAAGGCATCGAACTTTTGATGAAACAACGCGCTCAATCGATACATCGGATCTAATACATTATCATAGCCCTGTACCCAACTCAGATTATTCGTCCAAGATGCGCCATCCATATGAAAGGTATGGTCGGTTTTTTTCAGGGCTTCGATCGCATTTTCGACAGAGCGGGTATCGGCATGTTCGGGATTTACTAATTGCCAAATTTTATGCTGTTGCACTCCTTGACAAACTGGGTAATCTGCTTCAGCTATGCCGATACTTGCGAGTAATTCTAAATATTCAGTCCCGTTGCACCCGACAACCCCATTACTTTGACCTTTAATTTCGTGCCACGGGCGCGGAAAATCGCGGGGGAATTCATTCATCATCACGCCCCCATTTTCACCATCGGCAATTTGAGTAACCAAACACGGAATCGATTTCCCGGCTAGTTGTTGTTTGCCCCGACTTTTGGCTTCATAATAAGGCTGCATCTGAGCGACTAATTTGGTATCCGATCCTTGGGTTTTAATTAATGCCGTAATACTTACCGTTTGCCCCTGAGAATTCCGCGCCACGAGGCGATTGGGTAGATATTTGTTATCTTGAGTTAAACTCCCACCATCGAGCTGTTCGACAGAATGCTCTTGCACCATCAACCACCGATAACCGCACTCCTTGAGAGCTTTAATATACTCATACAATACATCGGGATGATTGGGTAAATGCATCTCTGGCGGTGAGAACCCTTTCACCCGCCCCAGTGCTTCTAAGCCAAATATCTCCGCAAAATGATGTTGCCATGCCTGAATCTGTAACTTAATATCGGGAGTCGGCGTAGAAGGTACCACAGCATGGCTCCACATCGTCCCCAGCCACTCGACATGCGGCTGATACTGTCGATCGCATGTAATCTTTTTCAAGTGGTCTAGCACGTCATTTCGCCCCATCTGCTGCAATCCCCACAACAGGTTTCCCGAATAGTCGAGCATAATGCGCGGGTTGCAACCTTGTGCTACTAAGTCGGGGATAAATTCACCCATCCGCGCATAGCACCAGGCAAATACACCCGCATTATGATTGTCGCCTTCGCCTTGATGCTCGAACATGTATTGCAGATGTCCGATGAGTTCGCCATCTGCGCCCGCCGGAATAGTGGGTTGATGCATGTGGAGCGCGCACGCAAACCCCGCTGTCATCTCATTTAGATGAAGATTGCTAGTGGGCAAAAAGATCGGTTCGTCACGATTGACAGCCGCCTGAATCTCGGCTTCGCGCCCACAGATACTGGGCAGCTCGGAGGCAATGTAGGCAGAATCAGCGGTGGTAGATGAAGTAGAAATCATGACTGGCTCCTAATCTGACGATTGACTTTTTACCATACCAAACTACCTTTGCCGCGATCGCTCTCTCTGTCGGAAACTTAACTTTAGGCTTTAGGTTCTAGGTTTTAGGTTTTAGGCTTTGAGTTGGCAATTATCAGCACTATCCACACTTCTCCTTACGGAGACGCTACGCTACGGCTGTCGCGTAAGTCGCAAGCTATCCACTATCCACTAAAAGCTCATTTAGCTGAACCCTCGCCGATCGCATCGGGAATTGCTAATCTAGATAAGGTAGTTAAGATCGATCGCAACCGTAAACTAGGCAAGCACGATGAAAGAGATTGTTAGCGAAATTAAATCCCAGATTTGGATTCTAGGTAGCATCGTCGGATTGATGTGGCTGGTGGAGGTGCTTGATGTGTCTGTCTTTCATTACCAGCTCGACACTTGGGGTATTTTACCCCGTCAGGCGATCGGGTTGCGCGGAATTTTATTTGCACCATTTTTACATGTCAACTACGCCCACCTGAGTGCCAACACCGTGCCATTTTTGATTCTCGGTTGGCTGATTATGTCTCAAAGCATCGCTAACTTTGTCATCGTCTCAATTATCTGTGCGGTTGTCGGGGGCTTTGGTACGTGGTTATTTGGCGCAACTGGCTTACATATCGGTGCTAGTGGCGTGGTGTTTGGCTATATCGGTTATCTACTCGCTTTGTATTATTTCGATCGTCGCTTGAGTTCTGGACTAATTGCACTATTTGTCGGTTTTAGCTACGGTAGCGTGCTGTGGGGCATTTTCCCCTCATTACCAGGCATTTCCTGGGAAGGACATCTGTTTGGATTTTTGGGCGGGATTCTGGCAGCTAAATTGGTGCCAAAAAGTTAATTTCCGAGCAATTCAGGAAAAATTCATTAATTTAACTAGTAAATCTCATACAAAAGTCCGATCTAATTCGATCGCAATTCATCGACAATAAGTTGAGGCAACCAGAGATATCTCATAATATTGTTGTTGCATTCCCACCAGATCTTTTGTATGCATTTCCTAGAACCAGAAGAAGAAGATTATTTATTCTGCCCCCCCTTCGATTGGGACGATCTGTTTACAGAGGAGACTTTTGGCGATCGACTGCGACTTTTCTACAATCAGTTTAATTGCAGTACCCGCGCCTTGCTCGATGCTGCCCTGTTCCGAGAAATCGAACACAATTCGATCGTCGTCGGTTTAGAAATTTTGTGTGAAAATCAAATCGTTTACAAACGCACGCTCCAAAAATATCAAAAAATTGGTAACCAAATTCGGTGGATTTGGCCAGAGACAGTAACCCAGTTTGAAATTCTCGTTCCCAGAGGCTCCGATCGGTGCGGACGTGTATTTAAACTACGATAACGATCTGCGGATGCTATAAATCGACAATGTACCAGATTCGGATATCTACCCGATCGCGAGTTCCGCTCCCGACTAAAATAGGAGTAACGATCGATATTTGCTATGGATAACAACAACTGGCTGCAACAAATTTTAACTATCGGTTTGGGCACGACTTCCTTAGTCGCCGATCGCGTTAAAGAAATGAGCGAACAATTGGTCAAAGAAGGTAAGATCGATCCCGACCAAGCAAAATCATTTGTCGATGACCTGATGGGGCAGATGAAGCTCGATCCGGCTAACTTTGAACTTCAGATGCAGCGGATGATTCGCAATGCCATGCAGGATCTGGGCGTACCGCGTCAGAACGAAATGGACGAACTACGCGGACGGATCGACAGGCTCGAACGTCAAGTCCGAGAGTTGGAAAATAAACTCTGGAAATAACAGAATCGAGACTAATATTGCAAGATTTGAACTTATGATGCCATTGCCCTAGCCATTAGCCACTGATGACTATAATCAAGTAGTGGTTAAAATCAAATTGAGTCTCATGCAAGAAATTTTAGTCAGTTTAGGATTGATGCTCGGATGTGGGATCTTAATCCTCGTCTTTCAGTTTGCGGTAGGGACACCAGATGCAACTGCTAACGCCATCCTCAACACCCCCACGATGGCAACTGTCAGCCAATCTACATCCACACCTTCTAACTTAATTGCTATGGATAATAACGAAAATCAAGTGACAACGGCTTCGGGACTAAAATACGTCGAAATTACCGAAGGTACGGGCGAACTCCCCGCTAAAGGGCAAACGGTGTCGGTTCATTACACTGGTACCCTAGAGAACGGCAAGAAATTCGATAGTTCTCGCGATCGCAACTCTGCTTTTGAGTTCCAAATTGGCGAAGGACAAGTGATTAAAGGCTGGGACGAAGGACTCAGTACCATGAAAGTTGGCGGTCGTCGCAAGCTGATTATTCCCGCAGAATTAGGTTATGGAGCGCGCGGTGCTGGCGGTGCGATCCCTCCTAATGCTACTCTGATCTTTGATGTCGAATTACTCAAGATTAAAGCCTAAGTCTCGGTCGGTTGGAAGCGCAAGCCGATTTCCAACCGCCAAGTACCCAAATCTAGATTTGGGAACATCACTGGCTCAATGATGGTCATGGAAAAGTGAGGATGCTCGCACAACCATAACCGCCATGAGTCAATCACTTTCCCTATCTTGGTCCCAGCTTGAGGAAAACCTCCCTCGAACCAGAGTGCAAGTAGCTAAATTAGATAAATTACCGAATAATGAGCTGATTTTGCTCGCTCAGTCTGGGTTACGCGCAGATCGAGCCGCTCTAGCCGAACTAATGCGTCGGCATCAGTCTCACGTCGATCGGATCTTGTACCACTTGGCTCCAGATTGGCAAGATCGAGCGGATCTAGCTCAGGAAGTGTGGATTCGGGTCTACAAAAATATCAAGAGTCTCAACGAGCCAGAAAAATTTCGCGGCTGGCTGAGTCGGATCGCGACTAACCTGTTTTACGACGAACTCCGCAAACGCAAGCGGGTGGCTCCACCATTATCGCTAGATGCACCGATTAACGTCGGCGACGGGACGATCGAATGGGATATTGCATCCGATACTCCCAATCCCTCAGAACACCTCAGTACGGTGGAATTTTACGACCAATTGAAAACCGCGATCGCCAATTTACCCGCCGCTTTCCGGACGACGATCGTCCTGCGCGAAATCGAAGGACTCTCCTACGAAGAGATTGCGGATGTAACTGGAGTCTCGATCGGGACTGTAAAATCACGCATTGCTAGAGCCAGAGCAGGATTGCAATCGCAGTTAACTGGCTATTTTGAATCGTAACTAAGTCCCCAAAATTGGGAATATTAGCAATATATTTAGATTTAGCTTGCTAAAATTAAAAAATATTTGAAGTTGAGACACACACAGGAGAATTGAGGTTCGGAACATGACTGACAACTTCGATGGGGAGCGATCTGGGGACGTTTTAGACGAACGGTTTGAATTGCTCAGTGCCTATCTAGATGGAGAGGTGACCCCTAGCGAGCGCAAGCAAGTAGAAGCTTTGCTGGCAAACGATATCGCATTTCAACGCCAGTATCGCCAAATGCAACAAATCCATGTGGCAATTCCCCGGATGGTGGTACCCAGCAGCCAATCGGCGGCGGCTCTATCTACAGGCGTATTTGCCAAACTCGATCGCCAGCGCAACCGCAAATTTGCCTGGATTGGTGGCGGTACAATCGCCGCAACATTCATCGCCGCAGTCACTGGCTTGAGTGGTATAATTGGTGATAACAGCCCACAACTTCAATTCGCGGCAAATAAAGCCAATACGCCCGCACCACTAATGCTGGCACTCAACGATCCGATCCTGGCGATGCCAGCCAAGAGCGAGACAGTAATCGAGCTACCAATGTCTTCGCCAGAAGTTAACGCCGATTAATCTTCAGTGAGCGATCGATAACGTCTAAACCATACTGTAAACGGCTAAATATTGGACTTCGCAGATTGAGAAGCTAGAGACACAAACCCGACTGTCTTGTCGGGTTTCTAGTATAACTCTAAAAAGTCTAGTTTCTAAGCGTTCCTAATATACTATTTAAAAAACCCTTGTCAGGGCAATTGATGATTTGCGCCGACAAGGGTTTTTTTAGCGATCGAAAGTACGCACTCAGACTGTCTACATCAAAATTTTGGCTAACTTGATGCCGCAAACCGCGCTAATCAACCCACAAACTAAGCCATTTACCAGAATCGACACGCCCCAAGCGATTTGAGCGAAAGTGGTAAAATCACCACCAGCAGATCTAAACGTGCCATTTGCCAGTAATAATAGTTGCCATCCAAGCCAACAAAACAGCAAAATCGAACAGACACCGAGGATACCACCCACGACCGCACTCCCAAAGCCTGCAACCCAAGCATGAGATCGATCGAATTTGCCACCCTCTTGCATTAACCGATAGCGTACCAGCATTAACATTCCCGCTAAAGTCGCACCCGCAACCGCTCCACTCGGTGCCACGATCGAATAGCGGAGATAAGATAATAGGTAAAAAGGTAAAGCTGCGAACCAGCCATATTCCGAGGTTACGGGTACTTGAGTAAAGTCGATAAGATCTGCCCAAGAGCCAATCCAAGTCACTAACAATGGAGCCGCCAGTTTACCAAACAGCACGGTACTAATCGCGACAATAAAAGAACCAGCCAGAGAGCAACCGATCGTGATGAATAAAGACCAAGCCGAGCGGGTTTTCCAGGTAACTATCGCCCCAGAGATAATACCAGGAGCGAGGATGATACTTAGGTAAAGGAGGTGGATTAATTGAATTTGCAGCATAGGAAACGATAGCAGAGTCTAGATCGCTATTAGTAGTTATAGTAAAATTTGTTACTAACAGCATCAGTATATTCCACAAGTATGTGAATTGGTGTGAGTTCGATTCTCCATCGGAGAGGCTCTCGGTTACGACTAATCAATCGGCTCCCAAATCTCCAGTTGTCTGGATGCGGCTACAAACCCGTTGAGAAATTTTGGGGGATAGATAAATCGATCGTAAGCTAATGCCATTTGTCTGGCAGCTTCAGCGGGGGGCATCTGCCCGATTCCCGTTCCCAATCCCGGACACGCGATCGTGGTAATCTGGCGATCGGCATGGCGATTGTGTTGTCTGACGGCTAATAGCATCGCCCACATCGCGATGTAAGGAATATCTGTACCGACAATCGGCATCGGTACGCGCATCGTTGGGGTATGTGCCAGCCAGGGGTGTTGGGGGTGTCCGGTTGCCACAATGATGGAAGTACCTACCGATTGTTCTCCTAAATAGTCATCGAGAATCTGTTCTTGGACTCGTTCCATTAGAGATTTGCCAAAAAATTTGGTAATGGCGGCATCTACACCACCATCCATCATGCCAAAAGAATTTCCAGGACTGACGAGACAATCGTAGCTAGCTAGTCGCTCGAAGCCATAGTTGGCGACTTCTACGTTTGGTAAATAAGCAAAGCGTTCTTGAAAGGCTATGGCGAGGTTGTAGTTAGTAGCGACCAGAATCAGTTTGATGGTTGGATCTTGCATATGAGATCGAACTTAGCAAGCTCGATCGCATTTGTCAAACAGATCTCAATGCGATCGATTAAGTTAGCTTCAACTAAAAATCGCCCCCTAACTAGTAAAGAGCGATTTTTTAGTTTGCGATTCAAACACAAGGCT
>NZ_JANYJC010000235.1 GCF_025361915.1 Chamaesiphon sp. GL140_3_metabinner_50 | reverse complement strand
TGCGCCGCCGCGATTTTATTAACCTCCGTCCAAACTTGGCTCAAACCCGTACCGCCAACGATGGCAAAGGTATCTACGGGAAAACTGCCGATCGCTTTATTAGCGGTACTGGGTAGCTGTAGAGTGGTACCATCGGTTTTGGCAACAAACTTCATCCTAATTCCCGCATCGTCGATCGCAATTCCGCCGCCGAGAGATTGAATTTTCTTCAATTGTTCGAGGGTGGCGGCATCTAGCGGCATCGGTTGTTTGCCTGACTTAAATAATTGCTGAACGGTTTGGATATAGTTGGGAATATAAAAAGCCGCAATCGGTTGTTTGAGTCCGAGGGTATCGGCTTTAAACCAATCGTTACCCGCTTTACTAGCCAGCGATGGTTGTCCTTTGGCAGTATCGATCGCTAATTCTAGCGACTTTTGTTCGGGTGCGACAACTAATCGATCGTTAACAATCGCGCTAAAGGTTTCGCTGCTACCCTTACCAGAATCGGTGATTTTGACACCTTTATAGTCGATTTCTTTAGTCGGTTCTTTGCTTTGAGCTTTGAGTTTATTAGAAAAATCTAGGGCTTTGATTTTATCTTTAATGCCGATGGCAATTAACACATGCGGCTGCGCCGAAGCATTACCGCTACTATCTGGAAGAATAGCAAACATGGTATTACCCAGCCACGGCTGAATATCAGTAGCAAAATCCATTTTACTTTGAGCCAAAAACTTTTGTTGCGCCTCGGTTACTTGCGCCGTAATAATTTTTTGGGCGGCGGGAGTCCCAAATTTTTGCAACTTCGCCCAAGCTTCAGAGTCGTTGGAAACATAAGCCACCATCATGGCATCGGCGGGAATGACTCCAGCCAAATCGCTAGGATTACTTTCGCCTGTATAGATGTATTTATAAGCGGCAAATCCCGCACCAGCAGCTCCGACTAATAATGCCGCCGCCGCAATTCCTTTTTTAGACATAATATATTTTAGATTTTTGGTATAAATTCGCCGAGTGATTAACTGGGGAACATTTGCAAGCATGTATCGATCCGATTCAATCGTTGGCGAAGCCTCTGTGCAAGAGAATCGACAGCTAATTCCGGAAAGCTACTACCAACTTACGATCGATAACCCACATCCTGCCACTGTCAGGTGCATAATCGCTGAAATATTGTCCAATCATCGAATCTTAGCGTCAGCACTTTGACTGAATCTATTTTAACAAACGCGGTGAACAGCGGAGCCATTTAACACCCGATCGAATAACTGGATTAGAATAGTGCAGTTGCGATCTTCAACTACTGTAACCATCTATGGCTCGAACAGCTAAATCTACAACCACTCGCCAGACTGTCGCTCCTACTAGTGTTGCTGCTAGTTCCGATATGTTAGCACTTTCCGATCTGCGGATTCGGTTAGAGTTTTTAGAGCGAGATAACGAGAAATTACTCAAGCAAATTGCCAAAAAACGCACCGAGCTAAATAATTTAATCGCTAAAATTCGAGAAATTGGCGTAGAAGTAGCCCAACGGAGCGCGCCGATTCTCCAGCAACTGTTAGAACTAGACGAGAAAATTCATGCTGTATTTACAGAGCTTTTCAGCGGTAAAAAGCTAGGCAAACAAACGCGCAAAAATATTGAGAAAATTTACTACACCCTGCAAATATCGGGGTTGATTAGCTCTAAATCAATCGATTTTGATGACGACGAGCCAGCAGAAGTAGATGAAGATGAATGGGATGCTGAAGATTTTTTCGGTCGCCAACGCCGATCGTCTTTTAACACAGAATCCGAGCCACCCCAACTCGACAGAGACGAGTTAAAAAAGATTCGCCAGATCTTTCTGAAATTAGCCGATGTCTTTCACCCCGACAAAACGCTCGACGACCACGATCGCGAATATCGGACGGAAGTAATGAAAGAAATCAATCAGGCATACGAGTCTGGAGATTTAGCTAAGTTGCTCGCGATCGAGAAAAAACACGATCTGGGCGAAATTATCGATCGCGATAATGAAGACGATCTAACCCGCCGCTGTGCGCGAATCGAACGAGAGAATGAATTTCTAAACAGTCAATTTGCTAACCTCAAGCAAGAAATTAGTCAAACTAAAAAGACCCCCGAAGGATCGATCGTCGCAGAGTATAAAAAGATGACCAAACACGGTCTAGATCCGATCGGCGAAATGGTATCCGAAACCGAGTCGCAGATTAAGGTCATTGCCGAAATTCATCAATTTGTCATCGATTTTCGCGACCGCAAGATAACGATTAAAGATTTTATGAAAGGCCCTGCATCTTTTCAACAAATGCAACAAGTATCATCCGAAGAAATATTGATGGAGTTATTCGCGCAGTTTTAATGCCGAGCGACACAAAAAACTCCTGAAACCTCGACAAATCGTAGGTTGGGTTGCGATCGAGCAAAACCCAACTAACACACCAACACCACAAAGCCTCACCAGCAAAATACCGTAGCTTAACGCAAACCTGCTTCAGTACATAAATATTGGTGTTAATCTGGATCTGCAAGTATTCTAAAAATTGCCACAGCAATCGCGCCTGAATACCTCACACCTCACCTCACATCCCACTTCCATGACCGATAATACTCCCGACTTGACTGGTATTCGCACGAGCCATCAAATTCGCAACGCCGATTATCGTCTGCTCGATCGAACCAAACTGTCGCCAATGTATCAGCATTACGTTGAGGTGAAGGAACAGTATCCGCACGCCTTGTTGCTGTATCGGTGTGGGGACTTCTTTGAAACTTTTTTTCAGGATGCAATCACGATCGCGCGGGAGCTGGAACTGGTACTGACGAGTAAAGAAGGTGGTAAAGAAATCGGGCGCGTGCCGATGACTGGCGTACCGCATCATGCAGTCGATCGGTACTGTGCGATTTTAGTCGAAAAAGGTTACGCGATCGCCATGTGCGACCAGATGGAAACCGCCGCCGAAGCCGCAGGTAATTTAGTCAAGCGGGAAGTCGTGCGGGTGCTGACTCCAGGGACGATTCAGGAGGAGGAAATGCTCCAAGCGCGGCGGAATAACTTTCTCGCTGCGATCGTGCTTGTCGGCGATAATTGGGGACTGGCTTATACAGACATCTCTACAGGCGAATTTCTCACTACCCAAGGTACCGATTTAGAAGTCCTCACCCAAGAATTAATGCGGCTCCAACCGCCCGAAATCCTGATTCCCGTCGCCGCACCCGATCTCAACCGCCTCTTACGTCCGGGGGAATCTTCCGACTTACTCCCCACCAGTCTGCCCAATTGCTTCTGTTATGCTATGCGCCCTCTGGCACCATTTACGCTCCCAGAAGCCAAGCAACGGCTGATGGACACCTTCAAAATGCGATCGCTAGAATCTTTGGGGTGCGCGCCGTTTCCGCTGGCTGTACGGGCGGCTGGCGGCTTATTAGAATATCTCGAAGCCACCCAAAAAGGGAATCCCGTTACCCTGCAACCCTTACGCACCTATTCACTCGGCGATTATCTAGTATTCGATCGTCAGACTTGTCGCAACCTCGAAATTACTCAAACTATGCGGGATGGCTACTTTCAAGGCTCCTTACTCTGGGCGTTAGACAAAACCTGCACCGCAATGGGCGGACGCGCCCTGCGCCGCTGGCTCTTGCAACCCTTACTCGATATCAATTCGATTAATAAACGCCAAGATACCATTCAAGAACTCGTCGAACACACATTCCTGCGTCAAGATCTCCAGCAACTGCTCAAGCAGATCTATGATATCGAACGCCTATCGGGCAAAGCCGCATCGGGACGCGCCAACGCCCGCGATTTAGTCGCCCTCGCCGACTCCTTCCTCAAACTCCCCGAACTCGCCAGCATCGCCAGCAAAGGCAAATCCCCCTTCCTCAAAATCCTCCACCACGTCCCCGCCGAACTCGAAGCCTTGGGACAACAAATCGCCGCGCACCTAGTCGAACACCCACCTCAACACCTCAAAGAAGGCGGTATCATTCGATCGGGCATCCATCCCCAACTCGACGAAATGCGCGCCGGAGCAGCAGGCGATCTCCAGTGGATTGCCAATTTAGAAGCGATCGAGCGCGAACGCACCGAAATTGCTAATCTCAAAGTAGGCTTTAACAAAACCTTCGGTTACTACATCAGCATCTCCCGCCTCAAAGCCGACCAGG
>NZ_JANYJC010000233.1 GCF_025361915.1 Chamaesiphon sp. GL140_3_metabinner_50 | reverse complement strand
GGCAGAAGCTCGCAAAACATGGCGTGACGGTAACTGAATGGGCGCTGATGCGCGAACTTTTTGATGCGGGCTTGCCACCTAGCGTGATTGCGACCCGCCTGGGGATGACGCGTGGCGGAGTAACCAAGCTCGCTCTAAATCTGGAATTTCAGTTTGGTAATTAGCGGCTCGCTCTAAAGCGGCGAGTAAATCTTCAGTTAAAGCATCGACTTCATCCTCGGTTGCTGTCGCTAGCGGTGTAAACCAGGCAGCTTGCGCGTCTTCCTCTCTACCTGCTAATAAATAAGCAACGCCCAGATGCCAGTAATTACTAGCAATAGTTTCATCAGTGGCGATCTCTGCTTCATAAAAATCGATCGAACCTAATGAATCGCCTACTGAGGCTGAGGAGATGGCTGTTGATACCTGCATGAATTTAACCCTGACAAAGCACAGATCGTCCTCTAGTATAACCAGCAGCCGATCGAGACTAAATCGAGGTAATTACGGAACAAAATCGATCGCGATGAATTGGTAACCGTAAATTTACCGATCCTCACTCAGATCGCTATGTTTTAAATACAGTAAAAATCACCCTATTAATATGTAATTAAAATAGAGCCAATGTCGATCGATTGTTGAATTTAAAACTCAATCTTTAGATACTTAACGAAGTAGTCGTCGTCGCACAAGTAGGTGCCGAGCCGACGTTATCGATCGGTACCACTACAGGCGTAGCCGTACCAATAGTAATATTTTGACACAAGATCGTGGCGATGACACTTTGATTGGCACCGTTAACAACCCGACTCGAACGACCGCTATAACCTTTGAGTGCAGTATCATTGGGGGCAGCTAAAATGCTAGCAGTTTCAGTCGCACCAGTGAGCGTATAAGTATAGTTAGTAGTACTGCCGTTACCCGCACCAATGTTATCGGTAATACTACCGACTGCTAAAACACCAAAAGAAGTCGCAAACCGATTGTTTTCAGCGCGGAAAGAGTTTTGAGTTTTGTTAATTAAAACAACATTCTGTTTAGCCTCAGATTGTTTAGCCTTAACATCTTGATTGAGAAAGTTAGGAATCGCAATTGCCGACAGAATACCAATAATTAAAATTACAACTAGCAATTCGATCAGCGTAAACCCCCCCTCTTGTTGCCTGCGGTTTAGGTGTTGAATAAACTTAGCTTTTAGCTCGGTTCTCATGGTAATTATGTCCTGTCGGGGTCGGGGTAATTTGTTGGTACATGATTAAAAAGAAGCGGTGGGCAAAATGCCCACCGTTGCTATTCCATCTAAATATCTGACATATTTGCAGGTCTTCAGATGAAGGATTAATAATTATAGGCTCAAGGAAGTAGTGCTACCACCACAAGCGAGTGGGCTAGTACCACCAGTACCAGTAGCTGCGCTGACTGCACCAGTACCTGGAGCTGTAGCTTCACAGAGGATAGTACCGATGACACTTTGGTTAGCAGTGTTACTGAACCGAGCAGCACGACCAGCGTAACCTTTGAGTCCACCATCTCTGGCAGCACCAAGAACATCAGCAGTGTCAGTAGCACCAGACATTGAATAGTTGAAGTTAACAGTACTTCCACTTGCATCACCGACAACACTACCGATTGCTAGAATATTAAAGGAAGTAGCAAAAGCACTGTTTTCAGCGCGGTAGGAGTTTTGGGTTTTGTTAACCAAAGCGATGTTTTGTTTACCTTCGCTCTGTTTAGCTTTAGAAGCTTGGTTGAGGAAGTTAGGTAAAGCGATTGCAGCTAAGATACCGATGATGATAATTACAACTAACAGTTCGACTAATGTGAAACCTTTTTCACTGTTTTTGCGGCTGTTGAGGTGTTGGATGAATTTAGCTTGTAGTTCAGTTCTCATTTTGATTATTTCCTGTAAGGGTTGGGGTGGTGTGTTGCGTTGCGTTTGCTTCGTGTCCTCAGCTTACCCACTTGTTTCAATTTACCTATCACCCCCAAGCAACTTTTTTTTAAAATCTTTGAAAACAGACGGTTATCCTACTACCAAACCCTCTCTGGGTGCGGAAATTACGACTTAAAAGAATTTTGGAAATTGAGTGATAAATGTTTCGATCGGATGATGATTGGTAGCTAATAGCTAGTAGTTGGGGCAAAAAAATTCCCGCGAAGTGCATTGCTACAATTGAAATTTGTATATTTGCCTTCAACGGGTATTTAGGGGTTGTCTATATATATGTGTTTGGATCTTTAGGCGTTAGGAGCGAAGATCTACCCACCCCGCTCTTCGGGCACCCCTCCGAGGCTACCGTATACAGCACTTCCGTTAGTCATGAGGTACAGTAATTATCTAATTATCTTTGATACAGGCTAATAGCTGCCTATCGATCTGTACCTGATAGCAGCCGGAAGTGCTGTATACACATCTCTATAAGTAAGCGAGATTGGTGAGAATCCCCCTAAATCCCCCTTAAAAAGCGGATGCGCGCACTGTTCGGGTTCCCCGACAGTGAAGCGCACCAAGCAGGGGGACTTCCGGATCCGGTTCCCCCCTTTTTAAGGGGGGTTAGGGGGGATTTAGATCTCAAAACGAAGTCAACCATACTTGTGTAAACACAGTAGCCTCCGAGGAGGGGATTTATCAGATTACTCGTTCATGGATTTGTAGGTGGCGACGGAGGATGGGGATTGTCCGGTGAGGTAGCGGAAGATCCAGTATTTGAAGACGGTATCCATTAAGACGGGGAAGGTGGCGATAAATAGTGAGTTGAACTCGCGGTTTTCGGGAATACCCAAATGTTTGGCGGTAACTTCGAGAATCACTTCCCAGCCGTGTGGAGAGTGAAAGCCGACAAAGGTGTCGGTGAGTAAGATAATGATAAAGGCTTTGGCGGTGTCGCTGAGTCCAGAGACAAGATCGTCGAGGAAGGATTTGAGAATTTTAATCTGTTGCTGGCTATTGGTAATCAACCAGGCAAAGGTCACGATCGATAAAACATCCGCAAACCAGTTTTTAACGGCTTCGGCACTCTGACGATAGAAACTAACTTTAATTTCTTCGGCTTTGGTTTTGACTCGCTCTTCCATTTGTTCGCCTGTGAGTTGGGGCGTGAGTCCAATCATCTGTTGAAATTTGAGTTGCTTCTCAAATAGCTCCATTTCTTCAAATGCTTCTCTTTGAAGATTGACATTCAGGAAGACATCAGCATGGCGATAGTTACGGTATAGATCGATCGCGGGGCCGACAATCACTATTTTAGAAATGTATTGGACGAGCAAGGGCACCAAAATCAACATTAGGATAAATCGCAACGCGGTTCTGGTTTTACCCTGGCTGAAGCGGTAATTAGCGATGACTTGAGTCTCGGCTTTGGGGTTGAGATCTTGCTGAATGCGGCGAAATGTGGCAATCAGAGACGGATCGATGAGGGCTTTTTTATTGATGTTTTCTTGAGGACGGGAGGCATCAAGATCGGGTCGATTGGACATAGGATTGGACGGGCGACGATCTGGTAGAGTTTTACGGCTGTTTAGTGCAGAGCGATTGGTGGTAAGGGATCGAACGGTTGTGGGTGCTAATCCGTCTATATCGGGTGGGGCGATCGCATCGATCGCGCGTTGTCCTAAGTTCGTACGAGCATTATAATTGTCTAGCTGTGCCGTGCGGTCTGCATATCGAGCCAGCAGTTCGTCGATGAAGCTGAGTTTTTCCAGGATCCGCGCCTCGTATTCAATATCGGGCGTATATGGATTAATATCGCTAAATCCTTGCCCGTCAAATTGTTGGCTCTCTGGCGGTTGGGGATAATTATTTCCGGTAATTGCGCGGCTGGTTTGAAATTCAGCCAGCCGAATTCGGGCGATACTCAAATATTTATTGAGATCGTTCTGAAAGTAGGTAGCAACTTGATTGTTAGGATCTGCTGCGGAAACTTCGATGTTCTCGCCGCCAAAATGTTCGTCTTCGATCGCTTTTATTTTCAAAGCTGCTTTGTAGGCTTCATCTAGCGCGCGATCGGCTGTACGATAAAACCACTGATTTGCTTTGCGCCAGTATTGACTGAGTTTGTTCTCCATCAGGGATTTAGCTGCTCGGTTAAGCCTCGTTAAATGGTGTAGCGATCCCATCCTCGTCTTCATCTCATCCCATGCTGTGCATCGGTCATCAACATCGGCTGCGGCTACTTTCTAGGAGTTGTTGGGCAGTATTTTTGAATGTCGATTCGTTGGCGTTGTCAGAGGGTGTCTGAAAAGTCTTATTAGCTTCGATCCTAGATCTTAATCCCCCTAAATCCCCCTTAAAAAGGGGGACTAAGAATCCGGTTCCCCCCTTTCTAAGGGGGGCTAGGGGGGATTTTTAGGGTTTACGCTTAACAAACTAGACTTTTCAGACACCCTCTCAAGCAGTACCAGCTAATAGGCGAACGGGATGAGCCAGCTAGGGTAAATTTACGCTACATATATTTTAGAATAAATGGGCTGAGTGGTGCAGAACAGTATCTGTTGTAGCCAGAAAGTTAAAGCGATGGAGACGGCGGGTGCGATTAGTTCGATAACTGTCGGATTTCATCTAGTGGAGAGTGAAGATCTTCTGGTTCTTCAGGGATAAATTCAAAACAGATTTTCAGTTTTCCTTTTTGCCACCCTTTGCCATCAGGCTGTAGAAGATTACAGTTTATGCCAGACAAAAGTGTATTATTGAGTCTTGGACTATCTTTGCTTGGATCGAGCATACTCCCCTTCACAAGAGTTGAAACCTTATTCATTAAATATTGCCTGGAGTGTCCTTGCTGAATTGTTTGTGCAACTGTATCTGTTAGTTTTTCTATGAACTTTACTCTATCGTTGAAATCAATGCAATCGACGTTCGATCCTTTGAACATATCAAGAAGTTCGCTAAGTATGAATGTGCCATGCGATCCCAATATTTCTAGCATCTCTGGATCGAGACAACGAGCAACAGCTTGTGAATCGGGGATGATTTGTTTGGATCGATCGTTCATGATTTGATAATTATTTAATGTGTTAGATGTAAATATATAACATTCGTTATTTAATTGCTGGGGAGGGCGGGTTCGATCGTAGATTTTCAGTACGATCGGAATCGATCGCATAAACCCGCCCCTACAGATCCGATTAATTAACTTCAGCTAATCCGAATGATGCTCGATCGATCGGAGCATGAGTACTTTTCGCTGTACTAGTTTGCTGGCGATCGAAGTCACGTATTTGTTTAAGTGCTTTTTTAAAAGAGCCATTTGTTTCTGAAATTTCCCGATCGTCAAACTCTATATTTTTCAATATTTCTCCACTTTGACTTGTATAGATTAAGAAGCCAACAGAATCATATATTCTTACTTTCGCGATACCATTTTTAAGCGCAAATGCAAAATCGATGAAGATTGCTTCATCATCATCTTCATCATAGCCAGTTGATGTATTGATTGGACATGGACGTTCGCTCATGGAAAGTAAATCATCGATGGTGCTAATAATATGGATAACTTCAGTAAGAACAAAGCTCATGATTCAAATTAAAAACGGTACATTTATAGTGTGCCCATGAATCGATAGAGACAAACATATAAAACATATTTATAGATCTGTAGGGGCGGGTTTATGAGATCGATTTCGCATTTACTAGAAATCTCTAATCGAACCCGCCCTCCCCCACAAGCAATTTACAAACAATATTTGTCCGATCGATCCTCACAAATAAAGATCGCTCGAACCCCTAACGATCTAATTACTATCGCCAGCCATAACTAACTCTGCGGTAGATTCAATATTATCGCGAACAGGTAATAACAGTAAATCCGATCGATCTAAAGTTGGCAACCGATGTCGGTCTAATTGCATGGCTTCCAGACAGCTATTAATCCCCTCAACAGCGTCATTAAATAAACCGATCTGTTGTTCTACTTCGGCTAATTGACGTTGATTTTGGCGGATTTTTTCTTCGGCTTCTTTCTCTAGTGCTTTGGCGATATATGCACGAGCGCGATCGTATTGAGAGAGGATTTGCTCGGCTTGGTGGCTGGCTCCGGGTAGTAG
>NZ_JANYJC010000165.1 GCF_025361915.1 Chamaesiphon sp. GL140_3_metabinner_50 | reverse complement strand
AAAATGGCCGCCGAAGCCGATGAACCATTAGAAATGAACTTCATCCGCAAACACGCCCTAGTTCAAGCCGAAGAAATGGGCATCAACCTGCGTCAAGCCGCCACCCGCGTCTTCTCCAACGCCTCCGGTTCCTACTCCTCCAACGTCAACCTCGCCATCGAAAACGGCACCTGGGAAAACGAAGCCGAACTTCAGGAAATGTACCTCGGACGCAAATCCTTCGCCTTCAGCGCAGATAATCCCGGCACAATGGCGCAAAACCGCACCATCTTTGAAACCGCCCTCAAAACCGCCGATGTCACCTTCCAAAACCTCGATTCCTCCGAAATCAGTCTGACTGACGTATCTCACTACTACGACTCAGACCCCACCAAAATCGTCGCCAACCTGCGGACAGACGGCAAAAAGCCCACCTCCTTCATCGCCGACACCACCACCGCCAACGCCCAAGTACGCACCCTCTCAGAAACCGTCCGCCTAGACGCACGCACCAAATTGCTCAATCCTAAATGGTATGAGGGAATGCTCTCCCACGGCTACGAAGGCGTACGGGAACTCTCCAAACGATTGGTAAATACCAGCGGTTGGAGTGCGACCGCCGGAGCGGTGGATAATTGGGTATATGAAGAAACCAATGACACGTTCATCAAAGATGCGGACATGTGTAAACGGTTGATGGATCTCAATCCTAACTCGTTCCGTAAGATTGTTTCGACGCTGTTAGAAGTCAACGGACGCGGCTACTGGGAAACTTCAGAAGAGAATCTCGATAAGCTCCGCGACTTGTATCAAGAAGTTGAAGACCGAATTGAAGGTGTTGAGTAATCTCTAATTTAATAAGATAACCCCTGTATAGCCCGCGCTCTACAGGGGTTTTAAAGTAATCAAATATAGCAACTAAGCGTGCCCAGCCAATTTAGATCTAACTATAATACTACCAAAACTTCCACCAACAGTAACACCAATAGCGGGACACATTGGTGCTAGAGATGCTGCTACTGGTGGAGCAAAAGGAGCTATGGCAACATCAACCACATAACACACTGTTACCACACCCGCTGCACCCCCAATCGTGCTACCAAATCCCGTCCAAAAACCTCCTACTACTTTTTCTATAATGGAACCATTATCAGCTAAAGCTGGAGTAGCAAAACTATTGAGTAATAGTAAACAGCTTAGACAAATTGTGAATAAAGAGCGGAGAAAGTTTTTTGTTAGCACATGTTATGTTGTGCAAGTGTGAATTATAATTGAAAGGATCGGCAATATACATAAATCTATTTGTAACGAATAAGACATCGAAATGAATGTGATTTCAGTTACAAAATAAAATAAGATTAATGTAAATTTTTGACGATCGTAAAATAACAATAATCGAACAGATAGCTAAAACCTATGCAAACAATTTTACTCACTCATGAAGAAGTCGCCCATCGTGCCCAACAGATGTACGAAAGTAGCATTCGTCAGCAGGTACATTCTGAAGCTAATATCGGTAAAATGGTAATTATTGATATTGAGACAGGGAACTATGAAGTAGATGAAGATGGCTTAATCTCTGCCACAAACTTGAGCGAGAAAAATCCTACTGCTCGACTATTTGGTATCCGCATTGGCTACAATGTCTCAGCTTCCTTCGGTGGTGTGATGGAGCGGGTCGATTGATGATTTCTGGAATTGTTAAGGGCAGACATGCCACTATTGCGGTAGTTTTTCGTCTACCAAATCGACCAGATTTCTCAATTGACTTTGTAATCGATACTGGATTCACAGATCGTCTGTCCTTACCGCCAGAAGCGGTTTCTCTGCTAGGCTTACCATTCAAGTATGCAATGTCAGCCAATTTGGCGGATAATAGCAACGTAATATTACCAATTCATGAAGCAGTAATTATCTGGAATGGAGTAGAACAAAAAGTTCGGGTACTTGCGGCAGGGAAAAAACCTTTGCTTGGAACGAGATTGCTAGAAAATTATGAACTTATCGTGAGATTTACAGAAGGTGGCTTAGTGAAAATAGAAAAGTTCTAATCGTTTAATAAATATGGCAGGAAAATCTGAGCGAATTAGTTTCCCTAAAGCAGTTCGTGAGTATGTATTCGATCGAGACAACCATCAGTGTAAAAGTTGCGGACAAACTACTAAACTATCGATCGACCATATCATTCCGCTAGCTTCAGGTGGTAGCAACGATATCAGTAATTTGCAAACATTATGCAGTTCCTGTAACAGCCAGAAAAAACATTATTTCGATCCCAGGTTCAATCGCCGCTACGATTAACGTCCCTAATTTCCAATCCCCACGGCTGCGGAAATCGATGCTAACCCTCGCGATTCTAGTTTGGCGAGTAATCCTGTCAAAATGCGATCGACCATCCAGGGGCCATTGTAAGTCCAACCTGTATAGACTTGAATTAGACTCGCCCCAGCCGTAATTTTCTCCCAGGCATCATCGGCGGTAAAAATGCCGCCTACGCCGATAATTGGCAAACTGCCACCCGTTTGCTGATGGATAAACCGAATCACTTCAGTAGATTTTTGACGAACGGGCGCGCCGCTAATCCCCCCGGCTTCTTCAGTTACTTTTTTACCCGTAGCTGCAACTATTTTAGTAGTTAATTGCGATCGATCGATCGTCGTATTAGTGGCAATAATTCCGGCTAATTGATAAGTCTGTGATAGCTCCACCACCGCTGCAATATCTTCCCACGCTAAATCGGGGGCAATTTTGACTAATATGGGCTTGCGACCCTGATTTTCTTGTTGTAAAGTATCAAAAATAATCCGTAATGGTTCGATCGCCTGTAAATCTCGTAAATTGGGTGTATTCGGCGAACTCACATTAATTACAAAATAATCGCCCAAATCTTGCAGCCTTTTGAAACTCCCCAAATAATCCTGCGCCGCTGCTGCTAATGGCGTAATTTTAGACTTCCCTAAATTAATGCCGATCGGAATGCTAAAATCACCCTGATGACGCTGTTGTAATGCTGCTGCCATTGCCGCACTACCCAAATTATTGAACCCCATCCGATTTAATGCCGCCCGATCTTGGGGCAACCTAAATAGACGCGGCGGTTCGTTTCCTGGCTGCGGGTGATAAGTCACCGTGCCCAATTCCGCAAACCCAAAGCCTAAATATTGCCACATGCCAGCAGCGATGCCATCTTTATCGAAACCCGCCGCCAAACCAACTGGATTGGCAAAATTCAGCCCGAAGAGCGACTGTGCTAGCTGTGGCTGTGCCCGACAAAAATACTGCTGAAAGCTTGCTTTAGCGAGTTTGGTCAGAGGAGATGTCGGCGTGGAATCGATCGCGTGTAAGAGGGCTAGCGACTGCTTGTGAACCGCTTCTGGATCGGCTTTAAGAACGGAAAATAACAGGGGACGGAGTGCGAGTTGGTAGATATCCAAGGGAGATGGGAGGTGGGAGTAGGGAGTACAGTTCGGCTATCGCTCACTGACCGGAGTAAGGAGTAAGGAAAACCTAACCTACATGCTAGCTGCGTTTGAGGTTGGTTTACCCCCCCAACCCCCCCTTATAAAGGGGGGGCTTTTGCTCCCTCCCCTTTATAAGGGGAGGGCTGGGGTGGGGTAGAGATCTACGCATCACAGCCAATAGACTTGGAGTTTGCGAGTGCTACCTTAGGCTTTAAGGAGTAAGAAATCTGGTATTTGGGGATGGGTTGTGGCAAAAATGTCTTAAATTGAGATGGTCGATCGCACAGATTTGATTTGAGGAAACTATATAATCAATTAGCAGTCTAAGTCTTCATGAGGATTTAGACAGCAAGTATTAAATACAGTAACTAATCTTTGAGGAGTAATCAATATCCCTATGACCCCACCTATCGCCACCGTCGCTACCACCCCAGCCCTATTATCGCACCCCGCGCCGATTACAGCCCAAAAACCTCAAGCATCTGCCACGACGACGAGAGCAGACTGGAAAAATCGCACTCGCCTAACTAGCCCCGATATCCAGGCTCCCGCAGCGATAAAAGTCGCCCAATCCGAACTCCCCGGCGGATCGACACCGCCACCAGCTCCCTCATCACCGAATACTACTGTCGATACCGGGAACGGTTATACCTCCAGAATTCCCCGCAGCTATTTGGGGCCAGCATTTGCGACTGGAAATGGTAGCGGTAGTTTTGGTGCGATTAGTAGATTTCCATTAAGCCCGAATTATTCTATCCGTCCCTCTGCAATTTTTGGTGGTAGTGCTACCATCGTCCGCGTTCCCATTACCTACGATTTTATCTTTAGCGATAAAGAACCCTTCGAGCGCAACCCAGTCGTAACGTTTAATGTTGGCGGTGGGGTGCAGTATAGTTCTGTTAACAATCAAAGTAGTAAATTTAGCTTGCTAGCAACTGTCGGTGTCGATGTCAATCTGTTTGAAGGTGTGGCTCTCGTCAGTAGTTACAATACCGATTTCGGCTCGATTAATGGGGTCAACTTTGGTTTGGGTTTTGAATTTTAATTAATACTGGCGGTTGTTGCTGGTAATTTAGCAAGTAAGTTCGATTAAGAGCAATCGCTACAATATCTAGAGGGTAGGGGTAATTCATATACCCCTATTTTTTATCTAGATCTCCTTGTAATATTAATTGTAAGCCCGTTTGAACACCTCTTGTTGTAGGTAAATCGCGCGCGGTGGTAGAGGTGGCAATGATGTAAAAACATTGAAATTGGCATCGAAATTAAAATTCCGGACAGGAATGTTGTAGTACCTACCACCTAAGAAATACCGACCGCTATACTCTAGCGGAGTAC
>NZ_JANYJC010000160.1 GCF_025361915.1 Chamaesiphon sp. GL140_3_metabinner_50 | reverse complement strand
AGGTTTAGCCTGCCGTAGGCACAACCTAAACCTACTGGTAGTTTATTAAATTGCAAGCCCCTTATTAGTTATACAAAGGTAATATTTAGTATTTATACACGCTACTTGTAATCGTATTTGCTCACGACTGACAACCGATTCTAATCTTGAATATATTCAGCACCTGAGAGTAGAGCAATTTCGGCACGGACGAATTCTCGACCTAAATATGCGGCATGGTCGAACATACTTACCAGACAAGGTTGGGTTTGTTCGATTAATTTAACGCATAATTCCTTGGCAGTTCGTCCGGTAAATAAGAGATCGCTCGTGCGTGCCACCGCACCTTTGGCGGGGATAACTTTACCAGTTTCGGGATCTACTGCCAAACCACGATCGTCGATCGCATTACTATAGTGCTTGGCACAGATTAAGCCAGCGACTCGATCGACATAAATAATAAAGTAACCATTCGGATCGAGATCGATGTGTCGATTGGATAGCTCGCGATCGATTGTTGTTAAATTATCGGTTAATAGGGTCATGAACTTAATAGTTAATCTAATTATTAAATCTAGATTAACCGATAATTTAACAATTTGTGGATTTTTAGAGCGGAAATCTGCTCTTTTTTGCTCAAAATAGTGGCGATCGACTAGATTACGAGTGAATTCACGTCGGTAATAGCGATCGATCTGCACTAAAGTCCGGTGGCGATCTCGCTCGAATTTCAACCGCTCGTACCGAGCGAAGCCTGAGGATCGACGATCGTCTGAGGAGCGATCTTCATCGGTAAATCTTGATTGATGGCGATGATTTCTTGCTGTTGCAACTCATTCACTTCGACGAGATGGTCGCGTAAGATTTTGCCAAATCGAGGGTGATAAAATCGATGCAGACTATAATTAGCCGTTGCGGGAAAGCCGCGCCGCTTCTTGTGTCTACCACCTGCGCCGGGGTCGAAAACTTTAATTCCGTGCTGAATTGCCCACTCGATCGGAGTATAGTAACAAGCATCAAAATGCAGGCAATCGACATCTTCACTACTACCCCAATAACGACCGTAGAGTCGATCGCCTTTAGTAATACAAAAAGACATCCCCACGGGGGCGGTCGGATCTGCTCCCATTGCCGTCACGAATACCACTCGATGGCGATAACGCTCGTGTAACCCGTCAAAAAATTCTGGAGTTAGATATTTACTCCCCCACCACCCAAATTTATCGCAGGTATCGGCATAGAAAGCATACATCTGGGAAAATAACTGAGGTGCGATGCTATCTCCCGTGACCGTATTTAGCTCCAAGCCACCATCGCCAACCGACTTGCGTTCGCGTTTGATATTCCGCCGTTGGTTGGCATTAAATCCGCCCAAATAGTCGTCAAAATTCTGGTACTCCTGATTTTGCCAGACATAATTGTGATTGATCCACAGACTATATCCATACGTCTCCATTTGCGATCGCCACTGCGGATCGACATACAAAAAGTGGCAGCCAGACAACCGATGCAGCTTACAAAAATCATCGATCGATCGCAGCATTAATTCGGTGATTTCGGCTTCATCTTCGTTCGGTGCGATTAAAAATCGATAACCTTCGGCTGGTGTCACCGGACTCATGCCCACCAATTTGGGATAATACCTAATGCCCATCCGCTGCGCTAAATCTGCCCACTGATTATCGAAGATAAATTCGCCATAACTATGTCCCTTGACATATAAAGCTGCGGCTCCAACTAATGTTTGTCCGCTCCAGACGGTTAAATGCGTCGGTAGCCACCCAGTTTCGGCGGTAACGCTGCCAGAAGTCTCTAGGTTATTCAACCAGTCCCATTCTAAAAATGGAGTCTTTAAGGGCACTGCTAGCGCATCCCAATCAGCTTGGGGAATTTCTGATAGGCTATTGCACCAGCGGATCTGATAAGAAGATAGAGACATCTAATCTAGTGGGTAGGAATGAATGTAAATTTCAGTAGTAACGCAAGTTGCTAGTTATAACCAAGGTTAAAGATTTGGGTATTAGGTATTGGGTATTAACGATCGGATAAAACCTTGCTTGGTGAAACACTCTGGCGAGAGGGAACCTCCGCGCGATCCGATCCGCAAAACCTAATAGCTAAAACCTAACACCCATCTTACTAAAAACCCATAGACTCGCAACCTGGGTTAGTGGCTGTAGGGGCGATGGTTGCTGCCTTTGTACCTATCCATTCTATCGAAACCACCAGCGTCTGGGTATCTGAATCGAATCGGGGCATAAAAAAACGATAACCAAAGTTGGTTATCGTTGCAGTATTATCTAGAAATTCAGAGCTATCTACAATTGCACGATCGGGAAATTTGGTTCTCGTTGGTAAGTATACATATCGGTAAACTTCCGCAATTGCCCGTGAGCTAGAGTAATTTCTTGAGGATTGTCTAACCAGTGCGTGTTGTATGCTTGCAATGTATCGCTGAGTCGCACCCGATCGATTTCTTGCTGGACGTTAGCAAAGTAAGCTAGCGTCGTGTGAGCGGTAAAATAGTATTGCTGCTCGATGCCCAGTGCCATGAGACTCGAATTTTGATAGATCGCGCGTCGGAGCGCAATAATGCGATCGTAACTAGATTCATCTTTTGGGACTAAGCTTACCTCGATCGCGCGCGGTCTGACCGTTAATCCCATAATTTGCCAGCGAATGGGGGTCGGATCGACGAGCGCATCTTGATAGATTTTAAAACTATCGGCAATGCAATCGACTAATTTACTCTCAAAATCAGCATTGGTGGCGACTGCTGTCAGGTAGGCACTATCCCAAATTAAATCGGCTAGCGTGAAGTGAAAACTAGCTGGATCGACTAATACTAATAAATCTGGTTCTAGTTTCTCGATGAGTTGTTGCTGACATGCGGCTAAATCTTTAAATACGGCACTATTACCCGGATCTTCAGCTCCCGGTGGCGTGATCGCCGAATACCCTGGGAATGATACTGGTGCTTGAGTTCCATCCTCATTTAGCCTAAATTTAGGCGAACGTTGGATGTTTTTGACCTGAGATTCGTAGGTGGCAGGTAGGGTCATCTTTGCCACGCGATTGAGATAAGTTTGATAGGACTCGTCCACTCGCGATCGCCTCCTTGCCTGTAATATTGGTTAACATTATGGTAATGTCACTTACTTAGATACACATCCACCATTGTTTTTACTCTCGATCGCATTTTTTGGCAATTGTTGACATTTAAGTCGAGTAAAAAGTAGGTCAAATGTGGGGTTCATTATTCAGTTTAACACTCGATCCCGCGATTATTCTCGATCGTAGATCCCAATCCCCCCTAACCCCCCTTCAAAAGGGGGGAACCGGATCCGGAAGTCCCCCTTTTGAAGGGGGATTGAGGGGGATTTCTAGGGTTTACGCTTAACAAGCTAGACTTTTCAGACATCCTCTCAATCGTACAGTTCGTCTGCCAGATCGAAGTTAGCAGTCACGGTTTGGACATCATCTAGAGCTTCGAGTACCTCAATTAGTCTGAGCAGTTGCTTACTTTGCTCTGGATCTGATACTAGTACGGTAGTCTGCGGAATCCAGCGCAACTCGGCATCGCTGACTTTAAAACCAGTCGATCGCAGGGTAGAATTCAAGTGTTCGAGATTGGCTACTGTCGTAAATACTTCCGCCCCTGGCTGCTCTTCATCTTCGATTAACTCGTAGACATCCGCACCGCCCGCTAGAGCCGCTTCTAACAGTTTATCCTCATCGACACTCCCGGCGATCGCGCACACGCCTTTGAGGTCGAACATCCACCCCACACAGCCCATTTCCCCCAGGTTACCACCCCGTTTGGTAAAAGCCGATCGCAGATCTGCCGCCGTGCGGTTGCGATTATCTGTCAGAGCTTCGACAATAATAGCTACCCCTCCCGCGCCATAGCCTTCGTAGCGAATTTCTTCGAGTTGGTTGCTACTATCTAGAGTCCCCGCACCCTTGGCGATCGCCCGATCGATGTTATCGTTGGGAATACCTGCGGCTTTGGCTTTATCGATCGCCGTTCGGAGTTGAAAGTTACCATCGGGATCGGGAATCCCATTGCGGGTGGCGACAATAATTGCTCGTGATAATTGGGTAAATGTTTTCCCACGCACAGCATCAACCCGTGCCTTTTGTCGCTTAATAGTTGCCCATTTACTATGACCTGACATATGAACCGATTAGCTACTAAAGTTGGAATTTCGATTGCTCTAATTTTACTCGTAATTATCGCCGGATGTACGCCAGCGCGACGAGATATTAATGGAGTGACACATCTGACTTTATGGCAAGGCATCAATCCGCCACCCAATCGTGATGTTTTTCAGAAGTTAGTAACTAAATTTAATCTCACACATCCGACTATCGAAGTTGAGTCGTTATATGTCGGTCAATCCGATCGGCAATTACCCAAAATTCTCGCCTCGATTGTCGGTGGTACACCACCAGATTTACTCTGGTTTGGGTCGATGTTAACGGGGCAATTAGTCGATTTAGAAGCGATCGAACCTTTAGATAAATGGTGGGATCGATCGGCTATAGCTAAAGATATCGATCCGGCTTTACTCGGTTCGATGCAATACGAGAATAATTTATGGTCGATTCCATTTGCAACAAATAATGTGGGCATCTTTTATCGTCCGAGTTTATTTAAAGCTGCTGGCATCGAACATTTACCAACTAATTGGCAAGAATTAATAGCTACAGCTAAACAGCTCACGCGCGACACTAATGGCGATGGTAAAAATGATAAGTTTGGGATGTTATTACCATTAGGACAAGGCGAATGGACTGTATTCACCTGGCTACCATTTATGTGGGGTGGCGGTGGCGAATTAATACCCAAACAAGCTCAATCGGGTCGCAATAATCCTCAAAGAGTAAAGATATCGATCGATAATCCTGGTGCGATCGCCGCGCTGCAATTGTGGCAAGATTTAATTAAATCGGGCACGGCAATTTTATCTTCACCAGAACGAGGTTATGAATTAGATAATTTCTTAACTGGCAAAGTTGCCATGCAATTAACCGGGCCGTGGACATTCGGACAATTAGCAGGTATGAAGTTTACTGACTATGATGTGATGCCCATTCCCGCCGGGATTCGATCGGCAACTAGTGTCGGTGGCGAGAACTTATTTATGATGAAAAGTAGCCCCCAACATCAACAAGCAGCTTGGGAATTTATGGAATATGTATTAAGTCAAGAATTTCAAACCGAGTGGGCATTAGGCACCGGATATTTGCCTGTTAATCTCAAATCTCGCCAGGAATCTAGCTATCGAGATTATGTCAGTAAAACTCCGGCAACTCAAGTATTTTTAGACCAAGCTAAATATGGTAGATCTCGTCCGATCGAACCAAGTTACAGTCAAATATCCGAACAACTCGGACGCGCGATCGAATCGATCTTATTAAATAAGAATTCGCCGCAAGCCGCACTTAAAGCAGCACAGGAAAAACTCGATCTAAGTCTCAATTAGTTGTTAAATACTATCCAGAGCATGGAAAAACTCAGAATGTGTACATATATTAAGTTCTGGCGATATTCCCAATTCAGACTGAAATAGTACATTAAAATTAGAAAAACCCCGCAGATAGCAATCTCAATTTTTCAGACATCCACAAACGACGAGTAATAGACCGATCGTGCGGATGGTAAGAATGAAAATTAGAGCAGCAGAAGATTCGATCGAGCGTCACTTCAAAAGGGTAATTAGCAATGTTATTAAAAGACTTAAAATTCTTTGTTAAAGATTTGGCACTCAAGCCTCGTGCTGGACTGGATTGGGTTGGCACGAGATTAGCTTATAAAATGAGATGGAAAAAAGTGCCATGCTTGCCTGTCGCGATCGATATCGAGCCGAATAATACTTGCAATTTTAAATGCAGCCACTGTCAAGTTACTTATTGGGATAAAAAACCTGCTTATTTCAATCGAGAAACTTTTATTAAAGTACTCGAACAAATCCCAAATTTGATGAAAGTTAAGCTCCAAGGTATGGGAGAACCATTTCTAAACAAGCAACTCATTCCCATGCTCCAAGCTGGTGAAGAACGAGGGCTGCGGATGCATTTTCATACTAATGGTAGCGTTTGCGATTCAGACAGAGCCAAACAACTAGCGCAACTCAATCGAACTCAGATTACCTATAGCATCGATGGAGCTACCGCCGAAACCTTCGAGCGAATGCGCCCAGGTAGCCGCTTTAACAAAATTGTCGAAAATGTGCAAATGCTTGTTAGCGAACGTAAACCCAACAGCAATTTATTAGTCTCCGCTTGGACTGTCATCACTCAAAAAAACGTCCATGAGTTACCTCAAATTGTCGAGTTAACTAAAAATCTCGGACTCGATTATATTTCCATTCAACCTTATCTCTCTAGCTGGGGTAAAAATGAAATGCTCTCTCATACCGATGATATTCAAGTTACTACCGAATCCGATACTTTCGCTACTCAACTCGCCACCGCTCAAGCAACAGCGACTGAAGTAGGCATCAAACTTGTCGTCAACGAATCGACTCGCTTTTGTCGCGATAAACCTTGTCCGTGGGCGTGGAAAAGTGCTTACATAGCAGCTAATGGCGATGTGGTTCCTTGCTGTGTAGTCGCCGATGCTGATGTGGTAAAAATGGGTAATGTCTTCGAGCAAGAGTTTAAGGATATCTGGAATTCTGAAGCTTATCAAGAACTGCGCGAGCGCATCAGCACTCACGATTTACCCGAATATTGCAAGCATTGTTATATCGATCCATAGTAATTGAGAAATAGATGATAAATCTCAGCTTTTAGATCTCAGTTTTATTGACAGGGATTGAATTAGATTTGTATAGCAACCTAGCTCGTTGTTGTTCGCGTAAATCTTTTTCTACAAATGCGATCGCTTCATCTAACTGTAAATTAGATAAATCTAATAATCGACTAGCTGCTTTTAAACTAGCAAGCGATTTTGCTCTAGTTTCAGGATCGGGAATTCTAAATTGGTCGTTCATAACTAGTTCCAATTACGTTGAATTTCTCGCAGACTGGCAATACTGGCATCTAGCGAAGCTTCGGTTGACTCTATCGATCGATACAATAAAACTAACATATCCTCAGATGCAGTGGGTTGAGACTCCGCGATTCTCAATAGCAGATTGTAGAGCCTAGAATATTTCGCTCTGAGCTTCTCCTTAATATTCTGGAGTTCTTCAAGTTCTGGTAGAGTTTCGGCTGTTTCACCAATCCGCTCAAATAATCGGAATTCTGTTGCAGTCGTAGAATCGAGGCATTCAATTATCCTGCGTTGGATGATAAAAATATTCGAGATGACTGGATCTGGTAATTTAGCCATTGACGTTCGATTCGCCTCGTTGTTGTGCCTGTTCGATCGGGGATGTATGGCAGACTAGTAAGGTGGGACAAACCTACACCGATCTACAAGCCCGACCGAAGATGATTACTAATTATATTGCTACAATCCTCCGTGGAGGGAATCCTGGAGATGCCGTCACCGTGCGGGGATGGATTCGGAGTAAGCGCGAAGCCAAAGAATTTGCCTTTGTCGATATTAACGATGGTTCGTGCATGGCAAATATTCAAGCGGTCATCGATAAAGATGTCCCCGATTATGCCACGATCCTCAAACAAATTAACACGGGCGCATCGATCGAAATTATAGGCGAATTGGTAGAGTCCCCTGCTAAAGGGCAGCGCGTAGAAGTCAAAGCCATTGAGGTTAAAGTATACGGCGAAGCAGATCCCGAAACATATCCCCTCCAGAAAAAACGCCACTCCTTTGAATTTTTGCGCGAGATCGGGCATTTGCGATCGCGGACTAATACTCTCAGTGCGGTATTTAGAGTGCGGAATGCTTGTGCCACAGCC
>NZ_JANYJC010000120.1 GCF_025361915.1 Chamaesiphon sp. GL140_3_metabinner_50 | reverse complement strand
AAAGATCGATCGGGATCGATGGTCATGCCGATGGCTTCAGATGCGGGCTTAAATTGGTTGTGAGACCATAATAGCCACCGACTGCCTGGGGGAAGGGTAGCGATCTGTTGGGGTTGGTTGGTGAGGCACACGAGGGCGTTTGTAGGCATGGGGGACGATGGTTCGTTTGGTTGGACTGCGGCGAGGGTTTCGAGTACCTGTCGATCGCCGGAAATTAGCCCCGTTCCTGCCGTCCAGAGCTTGACATTCAGGCGCACATCGGCATAAAAGTACAGGGTACAAGCGGCAATTACCGCCTGCTCGAAGTCTGCTGGCTCCCAATTGGCACTGCTATCGAGGTAAATTACCACATCTTGTCCGCCACGATCGATTTCGAGTTCGCGCACCTGAAATTCGCCATAGCGTGCGCTGGTACGCCAATGGATCGCTCGCATCGGATCGCCATACCGATAAGGACGCAAGGAGCGGGTAATGCCTTCGCTGGCGGCTTCGAGGTGACGATTGGAAAACTGCCGATCGATCTGTCGATCTTGCACGCCGACACCATCGATGAGGGGACACCGTTCTAATTTCAGCACTTGGGGATATACATAGACGATCGCAGGTACCGATCGAAATCGCTGGCACCAAAATAGTCCGATCGGTGCGCCACTTCGTAGGGCAACTTTTTCCCACTGGTAGACCCCTCTTTGTGCGGTAGGCTGTCGATACACCCATCGATGTTCGGTTTGAGGTAAAACGCTTTCGATCGTGGTTTGCGGCAGTTTTGCACCGTTAATGCTACTCAGATCGCGGATTTGGAATAAGGTTTGAGTCTGGGGGGTGGGATTGCGAATAATCAGGGCAATTTCGAGATCGGCACCTGCGGTAACTGGTAAAATTGCCTCGCGATCGATCTCGATCGATTTAATAGATTTTGCGGGTAGAATCGCACCCACGCCGAGTAAAGCTACGCCGACACCGCTCAATACATACAGCCAGCCAGCCATTGTATTTGTCGCCGCTCCGAAGAAGCAAATCGTGAGTATTGCTAGCAACCACCCCGCATAGGCGGGAGTTGCCCAATGATGTTCTAGCCAGTTAGTAGCACGGTTTAGCATGAGAATTATGGTGCGGCGAACGATCGCAGCCATTGATATTAGTTAGAGTACCCAATTGCACCCGATCGATTGCAGCTACAAGCGATCGATCTACATTCCCCCTAGAAAGCTATCCATTACCCACAGATTTGGCAATTATCTACGATAGGCTACGCCAACGCCAAATCAACGAATTTCATCTCAAGTACATGATGATTTTGCAAGGGTTTGAGCGATCCGGATCTGAGCAAGCTTTCCAATGGAGTTTGGGAGATTTAGATCTCAAAACGAAGTCCAGAAAACTCGTGTAAACACCGTAGCTCCCCACTCTCGTCCCCCATCCCCAGGAGAATCGATCGGAATCCGCATAAACACGGTAAGATTTGTATCTGTGTGCTCTACGTACGATTTCAATTTACCGAACTTTTCAATCGTTGGCGTAGCCTACCGGAGGTAATCGATCTAAGCTTTACCAATACCGCTACAACTGCCAACTATCAACTGTTAACCGTGCTAAGTCTTCATGGCAATCCAACGTTACCCAGGTGTTCCGGCTTACTATCATCGAGCAGCGATAATTATTTTACTGGCTGGCTTCTTCATCAGATTAGTTATTGCCAGTTGGCTCCACCCCGGATTTGACGAAGCCTATTATTATCTCTATACGCTGCATCCCGACTGGAGTTATTTCGATCATCCTCCACTAGTTGCCTGGACGACAAATTTTGGTATTTGGTTGACAGGTGGTGAAGTATCGCAATTAACGATTCGGATTGGGACTTTACTTATTTATACTGGCTCGTTAATCTTTCTATATCTAGCTGCGTTGCGCTTATATACGCTGCAAATTGCCATTAATACTCTCGCGATCGCGTCCGCAATTCCAATTTTTCAGACTGCATTCGGAATCTTAAATATTCCCGATACGCCGCTACTATTTTTTTGGGCGATGTCATTATGGCTTGCAACTCAAGAATTTTTTGATTATCGAGTATATCAACCGAGTTTTCGACTAACTTTGCTATGTTTTACGGTCGGGTTAGCTTGTTTGGGTAAATATCATGGTTTTATTTTAGGATTTGGTTTAATTGGCTTTTGTTTATTTAGTCCTAATTATCGTCGCGCGTTTAAATCTAGGTGGTTTCTACTGGGCATTCCTGTTTTTATCCTGACAATATCGCCAGTATTGTATTGGAATGTTGTCCACGATTGGGTTTCATTCCGCTTCCAGTCCGAACGTGCCGTTCCTAATAGTGGCTATCAGATCGATCGATTAGCCGTGACGCTAGGCGTGGAAATGCTGTATTTATTTCCTACTTTTGGATTGCCACTCTTATGGGCAACGATTCGCGCAACAGTCCAACAAATTAGGAATTTTAGTTGGAAAGGATCTGCACGCAATCGAGCTTTTAATGATGAATGGGATTTAGAAAAAAGAGCGTTAATCTTGTGGTTTTCCTTGCCGTTAATTCTAGGCTTTACACTGATATCTGGCTATCAACAAGTTTTACCTGCTTGGAAAATGCCTGGATATTGGTCGGCAACAATTTTACTCGCCGAGCGCGTGGCGATTAGTCGGAAGTATGCACACTCGCGCATTCCCTATCGGTGGTTTTTTGGCTCAGTAGCGATCGCGATCGTACTAATGTCGATCGCCCTATCTCATATTGCTTTTGGGACATTTCAGACCCCAGGTAAATCTTCTATTTATGGGTTATTGCCAATTAAAACAGATGCATCGATTCAACTTTTCGATGTCAAACAATTAGGTCGAGGATTTGTCGAGAACAGTAAATTGAGTGCAGCCTTAAAAAAAGCAGATTTTGTATTTACCAATCGCTACTACTTAGGCGGACAAATTGGCATGGCGATCGAGCCAATTTTTCATAAGCCGCTCACCTGCTTTGAGTCCGATCTCAGAGGTTTTGCTTTTTGGTCGAAGCCCAAACAATGGGTCGGTAAAAATGCCATTTATATAGGTAGCAAAACTTTTAAAGTCGATTTAGAAGCCAAAACAATTTATCCTAACTATTTTCAAAAAGTCACTAAATTAGGCGAAATCCCCATTCGTCGCGGCGGTGAAATCGTCGAAACATTCAGCATCTATCAAGCCCAAAATATGCTCAAACCATTTCCACGTCCTTATGGGAATTAGGTTTTAGGTTTTAGGTTTTAGGTTTTAGGTTTTAGGTTTTAGGTTGTAAAAATTAGTGGCTATTAAAATCCCCTCCTTGGAGGGGTGGCGCGCAGCGACGGGGTGGGTAGATCTGGGCAACTCACTAATTCACATTCCCCGTCCCCCCGTCTCCCCGTCTCCCCATCCCCCCATCTCCCAACTCCTCGAAATACCAAGCCTTCCAGCCACGATCGGCAGCCCCCCTGTACCCCCCTAAATGTGATAAAATTGAACTAACGAAACAGTAAAATTAGCAACCTGGACGGAGCATTCCATGACTACTTCCCAAGAGCGGATCGTCCCTACAGATCTAAGAATTGAGATGTCTCGCTCTTATTTAGAGTACGCCATGAGCGTAATCGTCGGACGAGCGTTGCCCGATGCCAGAGATGGTTTAAAACCAGTCCACCGCCGCATTTTGTATGCGATGCACGAATTGGGCTTAACCGCCGACAGACCGTTTAGAAAGTGTGCGCGGGTCGTCGGGGAAGTTTTAGGTAAATATCATCCTCACGGCGATACCGCAGTGTATGACGCGCTGGTACGGATGGCGCAAGATTTTTCGATGCGGAATCCGTTAATTAACGGACACGGTAACTTTGGTTCGGTAGATAACGATCCGCCAGCGGCGATGCGGTATACCGAGTGTCGTTTGCAAGCCTTGACGATGGATGCCGTCTTGCGAGACATCGAAGCGGAGACGGTAGATTTTGCCGATAACTTCGATGGTTCGCAACAGGAACCAACTGTACTACCAGCACGGATTCCTCAGTTGTTGCTCAATGGCTCTTCAGGAATTGCGGTGGGAATGGCGACAAATATTCCCCCCCATAATTTGGGCGAATTGATCGATGGGGTAGTGGCTTTAATTCATAATCCTGAGATTACGGATATGGAATTAATGCAATATATTCCTGGCCCTGATTTCCCTACCGGAGCGCAGATTTTAGGTACAACCCCGATTAAAGAAGCTTACTCAACCGGACGCGGTTCGATCGTCATGCGTGGGGTGGCTAATATTGAAACATTAGAATATAAAGGCAGACCCGATCGCGAAGCGATTATTATTACTGAATTACCCTTCCAAACGAATAAGGCTGCCTTAATCGAACGGATCGCCGAAATGGTTAACGACCATAAGTTAGAGGGAATTTCGGATATTCGGGATGAAAGCGATCGTGATGGGATGCGGATCGTGATCGAACTCAAGCGGGATGCTTACCCCCGCGTCGTGCTGAACAATCTCTACAAACAAACGCCAATTCAAACCAACTTCGGTTGCAACATGCTGGCGTTAGTAAATGGCGAACCCCAATTACTCAGCCTCAAAAAATTCCTCACCGTCTTCCTCGACTTCCGCATCGAGTCAATTACCCGCCGTACCCGCTACGAATTGCGGAAAGCCCAAGAGCGCGATCACCTGTTAGAAGGTTTATTAATAGCCCTGGCGAACCTAGATGCTGTAATTCGGCTAATTCGGGCGGCTGCGGACTCAGCTACTGCCAAACAGGAAATGATCGAGCGGTTCCAATTAACCGAATTTCAATCCGATGCGATTCTCCAGATGCAACTGCGGCGACTCACCGCACTAGAAGCGGACAAAATTCGCTTAGAGCATGACGAACTCACCATCAAAATTACCGATTTACTCGATATCCTCGCGCGGCGGGAACGGATTTTGGACATCATCCAAATCGAAATCGCCGAAATTAAAACCACCTTTGCCACACCGCGCCGTACCCTCATCGAACACGGACAAGGCGACTTAGAAGATACCGACCTAATTGCCAATGAAAAGTCGCTAATTCTGGTCACCGAGCAGGGTTATATCAAACGGATGCCCGTTAGTACCTTCGAGACGCAAAGCCGCGCCACGCGAGGTAAAAAAGGCACCGGGATGAAAGAAGAAGATGCGATCGAGCATTTCTTAACCTGTTGCGACCACGATACAATTCTACTATTTAGCGATCGCGGGGTAGTTTATACCGTCAAAGCCTACCAAATTCCCGTCTCATCGCGAACGGCACGAGGGATTCCGATCGTCCAAATGCTACCGATTCCCCGCGAAGAAAAGATCACCTCAGTGGTACCCGTGAGCGAATTCCTGGATGATGAATACCTAATTATGCTCACGCAAAAGGGCTTTATCAAAAAGACGGCTCTCTCGGCATTCTCCAGCGTCCGTGCCAATGGTCTGATCGCCATCTCGCTCGAAGATGGTGACAGCTTACGGTGGGTACGTCGCGCCAAAGAAAGCGACAGTGCGATTATCGGTACCCGCAACGGGATGACCATTCATTTCCGCACCGATCGCGATCAGCTCCGACCATTGGGACGCGCCACTCGTGGTGTAAAATCGATGTCGCTCAAGAAAGGCGACGAGCTGATTAGTATGGATATTTTACCCAGCCAAGTCATCGCCCAAATGGTGGCAGCCAGCGAAGATCCCGGTGTCGATGATATTGATGATACCGTAGCTGAAGATGTCGCGGTGCCCGCAGGCGAAGGGCCGTGGATTCTAGTCGTCACCACTGGCGGGTTGGGCAAACGAGTACCCGTCACTCAATTCCGCCTCCAAAATCGGGCGGGGATGGGCGTACTAGCGATTAAATTCCGCAAAAAAGGCGATAAGTTAGCCGCGCTGCGCGTCGTCAATCCCGACGAGGAAATGATGATCGTCACCAATCGGGGGATTATTATTCGGCAGGCGATCGATGCAATTTCATCTCAATCGCGGATGGCAACTGGAGTCCGAGTCCAGAAGCTAGATGATGATGATGCCATTATGGCAGTCGCGATCGTCCCTGCATCGAGTATTGAAGAGGTTCTCGATGTTGATGGTGATGCTGTCGATGTCGATGCCGAAGAAGTAGGCGAAGAAGTGTAATTTTTATCTAAAATCCAGAGGGTGGATCGCCACCCTACTGGGAATGAGGATTTAATAATATACATATTTATCCCCTCTCCAATCTTTGGCTACCCTCTATACACAAGTCTGGATAGAAGCGAAAACCCTAGGAATCCCCCTAAATCCCCCTTTTCAAGGGGGACTAAGATCCGGATCTTAGCCCCCAAGGATGCGGGGGTTGGGGGATTTAGATCTACGCATCAACTCAAACCGACTTGTGTATACACATCTCCAGTTATAAGCGCAATTCCCCGCACCATGTCACTCAAACTGATCCTCACTAAAGGCTTACCCGCCAGCGGCAAAACAACCTGGGCAAAAGAATACATCCAAAAGCATCCCGAAACAGCCAATCTCTGTAAAGACGATTTGAGATGGCAACTGAGCGGTACCAATAAACGCGAAAAAAGGATTATCAAAGTCCGCGATTTGCTGACAGAATATTATTTCGAGCAAAGCTATTCGGTAATTTGGTCTGATACCAACCTCAACCCAGTTCATCTACATCGGGCAACCGAATTAGCTGCCAAACATCAAGCAGAACTTATCGTTAAAGACTTTACCGATGTATCGTTAGCTGAATGTATCCGTCGCGATTTAGTGCGATCGAATTCAGTCGGACAACAGGCGATCGAGCAGATGTATTACGACTATCTAGACAAGCCAGATTCAACACCAGCCTTCGATCCTCATCTGCCTAGCTGTTATTTAGTCGATATCGATGGCACACTAGCAATTAACAATACCCGATCGCCATTTGCTTGGGATCGGGTAGATGAAGATGCCCTCAACCTGGTTGTCGCGACGACGATCGAAAAATTGGGACGAGATACAGATATTATTCTGTTATCCGGTCGATCGAGTGTTTGTTACGATCTGACAGTTGCTTGGCTCAAACAACACAAAATTAACTACAAAAACTTACTGATGCGCCCAGTTAACGACCAGCGATCGGACGATATTCTCAAATCAGAACTTTACTACTTTCATATTCGCGACCGCTACAATGTAATTGGTGTTATCGACGATCGACCAAAAGTGTGCCGGATGTGGCGAAGTCTTGGTTTGAGTGTTTTTCAGGTTGGCAATCCCGACTATGAATTCTAGAACTGAATTAGCATTTGTCGTACCAATAATACATACTAGTTGTAAGCTAGAAAACTACTAGTTAATAGATAGTAAATGTCCAGAAATTAGATTGGCGATCGCAATAAATTGTCGAGAGTGGGGAACAATAAGTAGGCAAACACCCCAGTATTGTCTAGATCGGTTTCGATCGCCACAAGGTGAGAGCTATCTTCATCCGATCGGGGATGACGAATGCCAATCGGGTTCCGAACCCGCGCCCAAAGTCATAGCTGGAGTTGTCTGGGGCAAATATATCCCGACTGCATCAAATTAGCCAGCCTTTACAAATTGACTGTCGATCTGGTAATCTCCGTGACAACTTGTATTCTGCTGAAGCAATCTCGACCAACCTACCATTTATGTCGGACTCTCACATTAAGTTGACATCTGCACAGACACTAGAACTACCCAAGCATCAGCTCAATACCCAAGTCCAGAAACTTTACCAACAGGGTAACGATCGGGCATTTAGGGGCGAACACGATCGGGCGGTTTTGTCTTATACTCAAGCCATCGATCTCGATCCTAATTGTGTCTTGGCTTATTGTGCTAGGGGTAACTCGTTACTAAAATTAAAAAATTATCACGCAGCCAAAGCTGACTACACCACGGCACTCAAGCTCAGTCCCGCACTCGCGATTGCCGATGGAGGAATAGCACAAGTTTATTATGAATTAGGCGAATATTCAGCCGCCCTAGTTGCTTGCAATCGAGCGATTCTCCGCGAACCAGAAAATTTAGAGTTCTTTCATTGTCGCGCACTAGTTAATAAACAACTTGGTGATGCTGCGGGTGTTTTATCTGACTGCAAATTTATGCTCGAACGTCAGCCTAGTGACAGTTCGGCACGATGGTTGAATGCCCGCGCGCATTTTCAGATGGGCAACTATCAGATCGCAATCTTTAATTTCAATCAATATCTCAATTTACGCACCGATGATTTTTACGCCCATTATTATCGGGGCATTTGTTACGAAAGATTAGAAAACCTCACCCAAGCATTAGTCGATCTAGATCGAGCGATCGAACTCAAGGCAGATATGGCAATTCTGTATCGACGACGCGGCCGAATTTACCAACAATTAGGCGACTTTACCAATGCCGTACTCGATTACGATCGAGCGATTGAAATCGATCCGCAAATGGCGCAGGCTTATGCCAACCGCGCCGATATTTACATGAGTCGCGGTGATTATCCCCGTGCCTTAATGCAGTGCAATCAAGCAATTCGCTTCGATCCTCAGCTCGTGAGTGCCCATTATCAGCGCGGGGTAATTAATACTGAAGTTGGTAATCTGCACGCGGCTTTAGCTGACTATCATCGATTGATTCAAATCAATCCACAAGATCTCAAAGCCTATGTTCAGCGGAGTTGGATTTACTTTCGGCATGGTGAGTATCCGGCTGTAATGACTGACTGCGAATCGATCCTGATGCTCGATCGCAATTCGGTACCTGCCAATTATTTATTAGGCGTAGTGCAGTCATTATCGGGCTTTAAACAAGAGGCAGTTTATAGCTTGACAAAAGTCATGGATGCCCAACCCAACTTTGTGTGTGCGCTTTATCATCGGGGCTTATTACAACACGATCTTAAAAACGAAGCCAAAGCAATGAGCGATTTTCAGATCGCTCAAGAAATTCAATCGCAAGGCTTTGACTGTTCGACTAAGCGCGATGAAACTGGATTGTATGCCGAAGGTTTAGCTTTATATCATATGGGACAACCAGAGACGGCTAAAGTTATTTTGCATCAAGCAGCACTAGTCGCCCAAAAACTTAAAAATACAGTTTTTTATCGACAGATCGTTTTTACGATCGAAGCTCTCGGTATGTAAGACTTGCAAGTTAATAAACTACTAGTGGGTTTGGATAGTAGGGTGGGCACTGCTGCTGGGCGGGTGACCCGCCCAGTTCACCATATATGTTTCAGGCGATTTAGATCTAATAAATATTTGTGCCTAGGTACTTAGTAAGCGATCGATACTCGTAAAAATACTGATTCAGATCGCTAAGAAATTAGTTATGATACATAAAAATGACTCTCATTAATTTTTGATTGGTGATGAAATTTTACTAAGTAAAAAAAGGTCTATTTGCAGCAGTAGATATTTAAATATCAGAACTAAAATTTATAATTAACATCTGTATTTAAGGGACGATTCTATAGAGGGGTCGAATATTGCTGAGATTTTAACTGACAACATGACACTTAAACTGATTTCCTGAGGCACTCCGGCTATGTCGCAATCTCCATCTCCTTCTAACTCTCCAGAGTTTGCCACTCAGCATGACTACTCAGATATTTTAGGGATATCTACCCAAGCACCAAAGCCAGTGGATGTCAGTTCAGTTAAATCTTTGCCGATTACTCACTCCTCAGCAATGCACGATCCGTGGTCGAGCGATTCATCCGGCGAACTACAGCAGCCCGGATCTCGACTGGCTTCCCTTACCGCAGTAGATCCCTGGGACGAGCAGCCCGTGACAGCCGTTCGATCGTCACCGCCAGCTAGAGCTAAGACAGCAGCCAAGCCTACTCCAAATGCCCCAGCACCTGCCCGTAAACCGCCGCAACCACCACAACCACCATCCCAAGTCCAATCCCCCCCGGTCGAGTCTCCAGCCAAAGCAGCAGCGATCGATATCAATGCTCCCTCATTGACTGGCAAAGATTTGGCTCTCAAATACTGCGAACGCGGTAAAAAATCGCTGGCGGCTAAAGACTACGCCCAGGCGAGATCTTCGTATAAAATTGCGATCGAATGGTGTCCACAACTAGCGATCGCCCACAGTGGCACCGCTGAAGTATTATCCGAAATTCAAGATTATGAAAACGCGCTTTCGGCTTGGGATTTAGCAATTCAATACGATGCCACACAGCTAGATTATTATTACCAACGCGCTCTGGTTAATAAGATTCTCAAAAATTATTATCAAGTTTTAGCAGATTGTAAGTATATTCTCGAACGCGCTCCCGATCGAGCGTCAGCGCGGTGGTTGAATGCCGTCGCGCTCGTCAAAGTCGAACATTATCAACTCGCTCTTGCCAGTCTAAGCGCACATATCGCCGATTATCCCCAAGATCCGAATGGTTATTGCTATCGCGGAATTTGTTACGAACGATTAGAACAATTACCACAAGCATTAGCCGATCTCGAACGAGCGATCGCACTACAGCCCGGACAGCCCGTATTCCATCACGCGCGCGGACGCACTCGCCAAAAACTGGGCGATTTTGCAGGTGCCTTAGCAGATTTTAACCTGACGATCGAGCGCAAACCTCAAGCCGCAGTTTACGACGATCGTGCAGAAGCACATCGGTGCTTGGGCGATCGCGCGGCGGCGTTAGCAGATGACGATCGCGCCATCGAGTTAAATCCCCGCTTTATTAATGCTTATTTCCGGCGGGGCTTAATTTACACCGAACTGGGCGATCTCGAACTAGCCCTAAAAAATTATAACTCCGCGATCGATCTCGATCCGCAGCATCTCAATGCCCTAATTCAGCGGAGCTGGACTTATTTTCGTCAGCATGACTATCCCCGGACTAAACGCGATTGCCAGAGAGTCAAAGCACTAGATAAGACTAGCTTTTGGTCTAATTACCTGCTCGGCGTTGTCGATAGTTTATCTGGATTACAACACAGCGCGATTAAAAACTTTACTACCGCGATCGAACTAGCTCCTAACTATGTTTCAGCAATGTATCATCGCGGTTTGGTTTACCACGAACTTGGCGATCTCAATCGGGCAATGGCAGATTTCAATCGCGCTCGATCGATTCAAGATCGCCGCCTAGAACGAATGGTCGATCGTGATGAGACGGGATTTTATGCCGAAGGTTTAGCACTCTATCATTTAGGTCAATCAGAAGCAGCCCGGACGGTACTAATTCTAGGTGCATTATCCGCCAAACGCTTTAATAACCCCAGTTTTCACCAGTTATTACAATCTAAAATCGCAGACTTAGGCATGGCTTCTGGAGAACTCACCAGTTCATCAAATTCTTGCTCTCTCGATCCCAAAACTCTTTAAATTAATAAATAATTAACGCCAGTCTGGGTAGGTTGGGTTGAAGAATGAAACCCAACCTACATATCTCTTCGTCTACCACTCGGCAGATCGCCAGCAGCTTAGACACGCTCCTCAATACGTTACGTAGCCTCTTTGCAGGAAGCCTAAAGATTAGTAGAAATCGCCCCCACCGGACAAGTCGGGATACACTGCTCGCAGACAATACAACGCGATCGGGTAAAATTCAGCTTAAACGTCTCTGGCTCCAAATTGAGAGCCTCAGTCGGACATACGCCCGTACACAGCCCACAATCGACACAGACATCCTCATCGACAAAGATTTCCTTATTCGCCGTTGAAACTTGAATGCCTTGAGAGCGCATCCAATCGATCGATGCATCGAGTTCGTCGATATCGCCAGCCAATTCTACGACTAATTTGCCGATTTGGTTGGGTGCTACCTGTGCGCGGATGATATTAGCCGCGATATTAAAATCTTTTGCCAGTCTATATGCCACTGGCATTTGAATCGCACGTTTGGGAAAGGTGAGAGTGACCCGTTTTTTCACGATAGGGAGGGGAGATGGGAGATGGGAGTAAGGAGTAAGAAGTAAGGAGTAAGGAGTAAGAAGTAAGGAACTGTTATCCTAGAGATTAGAGTGGGTAGCCACTTGTATCTAATTTAATCTCCACCAATGACGATCGATCCTTTGAGCTGGCAAGAACTAGCAGCCCTACCTAATGTCAGCATAACACCAGTAGATCCGATCGATGGCGCGACCAATTCGCAGTCGAGATTGCGCCTATTCGGACACTCTGAAGCCGAGGTGCGGGTGACTTTATATCGAGACAACCATGCTTGGTGTCCGTATTGTCAGAAGATTTGGCTGTGGCTTGAAGAAAAACAAATTCCCTATCGCATCGAAAAAGTTACGATGTTTTGTTATGGGGAGAAAGAGAGCTGGTACAAGCGCAAAGTACCATCGGGAATGCTACCCGCGATCGAATTAGACGGGAAAATCGTCACGGAAAGTGATGATATTTTACTAGCTTTAGAAAAAGTTTTTGGGGTGTTGAGTCTGGGGATGACGGATCCTAGTGTGTTTAAATTGCGCCAGTTAGAGCGATTGTTATTTCGGGCGTGGTGTAATTGGCTCTGTCGCCCTGCGAGATCCGATCGTGAGGAGCAGCAGAACCGCCAGCAATTTATCGATGTAGTAACAATGGTTGAAACAGCATTGGGTAGTATGCCAGGAGCTTATTTCCTAGAGCAGTTCGGCACGGCTGATGTCATTTTCACACCCTATGTCGAACGGATGAACGCGAGTTTGTATTATTACAAAGGTTATTCGCTTCGCGAGGACAATCCGCGCCTATCTGCATGGTTCGATGCGATGGAAAGCCGCGCTACCTATCGCGGGACGCAAAGCGATTTTCATACCCACGTCCACGATTTACCGCCGCAGATGGGCGGCTGTTGGGAAAATGGCTCACCGCAGATGCTAATCAATAAGGCTAAAGTAGATAATGGCCCTTGGGATGGTTTACCAGATGCGACTTTTCCCGAACCCGAATCCGCGCGTGGAGAGGCTTTGTATCGAACTATCAAGCATCATGCCAATCTGATTCGAGCCAACCCCGCCGAGGATGAATTAGTCGATACCGCGCTCCGCTGTGCGTTGACAAATATGATGATGGCAGGACAGTGTATACCACCACCAGGATCGGATGCTACATTGCGCTATATCCGCGATCGAATTAATGTGCCTCGCGATATGTCAATCTATGCCGCCAAGCGGCTCAGAACGGCTTTAGAAGAGACTGCGGCACTAGTCGGCAATGCCCAAGGTACACCGATTCCCTTCAATCATCGTCGCGATCAAAGTCCGATCGATTTTGCGAGTAGCCCACGTTCTGCACTTTAATTTTCAAGACAATAAATCTATTGTTTTAGTGAATAGTTTTAGTACTTAACGTGAGTTAGGGATTGTAAAAGTCAATTTGCTTCGTTCTACCACCGCCCTGAACTATAAGTTCGGGCTAATAGCTCAAGTTCGTTGAAACGAACTAATTAATTTGGTAGTTCGTTTCAACGAACTTGAGCTATCAGCCCCTGCTTGGTGCATTTTCATGGACGGGGAACCCGTCCGAAAATGCATCCGCAAATTCATTTGAGGGCGGTGGTAGAGCGAAGCAAGCATTCATCGATTTGAATGCGGTGCCCAAACAAAGCAAGGAGTAATCGATTGGAAATCTTTACCCCGTTGACATAGCCTCTCCAAGAGAAGAAACGGACGTTATAGAACCCAAGCTGCGATCGTTACCTACTTTGCTTTTTTCAGCGTTATTAATAACTCTTGTAATCGATCGAGGCGTTGGGCTTCGGCTCCATATCGCCATGCCGTATAGGCTTGAGAAATTTCGACAACTAAGCTGCTAATTGAAACAGAGCAATTAATTTGGATCGATCGAGCATATTCTAACGGCGTTTGAGCCGGATGTTTGGGAAAACCAGATTCTTTTAATCTAGCTAACATTTGCTGATAAATTCGCTCGACTGGTGATAACTTTCGCAACCATTGTCGGTGTTTCCAGATCGTAAATTGTTGCCATCCCCACCAACAGCAAAAAGCAATTGTAATCGCGATCGCACTACCGCTAAAGATTCCCAGCCAGCCTTGAGAAAACAGGCTAAAAAACCAGGCAATGCCTACAACCAGCCAACCGAGCGTTAACGACCAAACTTGGGCTAACCAAGCAGTGACTGGCGATGGTAGCCAACTCGCTACCCAGTTCCAAATTTGTTGGAGTGCGCCAAAAGTTTGGTCTTCATCGGCACCTGGCGGGGTCAAGGGGTGCCCTGGAATCGGATCGAAGGCAAACCATCCA
>NZ_JANYJC010000104.1 GCF_025361915.1 Chamaesiphon sp. GL140_3_metabinner_50 | reverse complement strand
TCTGGTTCAAAACCACTGCATTACCTACCAACTACATGAATGGCGCATTGTGATGGGAGAGTAAGAAGTAAGGAGTAAGAAGTACCAAAACCTATTCCCTATCTCCTATTCCCTATCCCCTAATTTCCGTCCCACTTCCGAGAGAGTATAAAGAGGACGATGTTTGACTTCTTCGTAGATTCTGCCGATATATTCGCCGAGAATGCCGATACTGATTAATTGCACTGCGCCTAGAAAGAAAATAGCGATCGCGATCGTTGCAAAACCAGTTAGGGTAGAGTTAGTAAAAACTCGCCAGTATAATACAAGTAGTGCCATGACGATCGCCAAAACTGCTGAGAATAAGCCCAAATAGGTAGACAGTCGCAAGGGGACGCTCGAAAAAGAGACTAAGCCATTAATTGCCAGTCCTAGACTTTTAGCAAATGTATATTTTACCGATCCGGCATAGCGCGAATCGCGATCGAATTTAAAGGCAATTTGCCGAAAACCTACCCACGCTCTCAACCCACGTAAATAACGATTGCGTTCGGGCATTTGATTGAGTAAATCTACTACCACTCGATCCATCAAGCAAAAATCGCCAGTATCCGTGGGAATTTCTACATTGGCAAGCTGTTTGAGGACGCGATAAAAAGTATAGGCACAGAGCCGCTTAAACCAGCCTTCTCGCGCTCTAGCGGTGCGTTGGGCATAGACGACATGATAGCCTTGTCGCCATAATGCCAACAAATCGGGAATTAATTCTGGCGGATCTTGAAGATCGCCATCTAAGACGATAATTACATCACCTCGGACGTAATTTAAGCCAGCCGTTACAGCAATTTGATGACCAAAATTTCGCGCCAGACTCAAATATACCACTCGCTCGTCTCGATCGTGTAAAGCTCGTAATAATTCGAGGGTGCGATCGTGACTGCCATCATCGATGAGGATTAATTCCGCACGATCGTCCAATCCATCCATGACCGCACTCACCCGCCGATACAAAGCCGGAATGTTGCTCTGTTCATTATACACCGGAATGACTAGAGAATATTTAGGCATCGAGCGAGTGAGATATTTAACATAGCCTGAATCCTAAAGCCTAAAGCCGAATTAATTAATTACTGCAATACAATCGATCTCGACTAAAACATCTTTTGGTAATCGGGCGACTTCCACACACGCACGCGCTGGTGCGGTTGCTTCATCAAAATAATGGGCATACACTCCATTCATTGTAGCAAAATCATTCATATCTTTGAGAAATACGCCCGTCTTCACAATATTGTCAAAAGTCGCACCAGCTTCTGTTAAAATTGCCGCTAAATTTGCCATAACTCGCTCGGTTTGCTTGGCAACATCTCCTTCATGAACTAACTGGTTAGTCGTTGGATCGATCGCAATTTGTCCCGATACAAACAACATTCTACCAGTGGCGATAATTGCTTGATTGTAAGGGCCAACGGGTGCAGGTGCCAGAGCAGTTTGAATTACTTGTTTGGTCATGAGTGAGAATAAAAAACTAAGATCGTTTAACTTTAACCCGAACTTGCATTTTTTACTAGCGATTAGACTTCGATCCGATCTCCATGAGATTTGGGCACCGAAATTACTAAAAAAATTGCCTCTCGATCTGAATCATTCCGAAATTGATGGATCGTATTTGGCGGAATCTCAATTCCTTGATGGGCGTGCAAAACTTTACTTTTACCATCGACTTCAATCGTCGCTTCGCCAGTAAGAATGTAAAAAAATTGTCTCGATAAAATGTGAAAATGAGCGCGTTCGCTTTCACCTGCGGGAACTCGCTCTGTAATAACGCTAAGATTGTGTTTTTTCAAAAGATGCCAGCCGTCACAACCATTACCCCAAGGATAATGTTCTGTATTTAAAACGTCTACAATTTCCATTATGTTATCAAAATTATGTACGGTAGATCGATCCTACCTTGGTAAATAGGCGATCTTCTTTCTTGCTCTATGTTTTTATATACTTAGAGCGGTGATGGGTATTAGCTTACCAGTCTGGCAAACTTAGAATCGACTAAATAATTATACTCATATTTTGTGTTAGATTGTAATTAATACTTTAAATCGCCATCACAATCGGTAGTTGCAGGCGGAGCATCTACTTCAGCAACTTTTAAAGATCGCTCTACAGATTCGCCATATCTAATTGGTAGCTGAATTACTTTTCCTGTTTCTGGTTTATCCTCTTGAGGCATATCACCGCGTCGTCTAGCAGAAACACGTTCCTCACTCGTCCCTTCACTAATCACCTCATATAAAACTGCCTGTTTATCTGCTTTCCCCTTTCGTAAAATTCGCCCCAAGCGTTGAATATATTCCCGTGGCGAAGCAGTACCAGATAAAATTACGGCGATACTCGCAGCAGGAACATCGACACCTTCATTTAATACTTGCGATGCAACTAATATTTTATAGGTACCTTCGCGGAAGTGGGTTAAAATTTGATGGCGTTCTTTAACTGGAGTATGGTGGGTAATTGCCGGAATCAATAAGCTTTGAGCGATCCGATAAACAGTGGCATTATCGCTAGTAAAAATTAGCGTAGATTCGGGATAGTGTCGATCGAGAATTTCTGCTAAAATCCGTAACTTACCATTAGTCGATAACGTAATTTCTTTAGCCTCCCGATGGGCTAGCATCGCCCGTCTACCTTCAGTCGATCGACAACTGGCGCGGATAAACTTTTGCCAACCATCGATACTGCCAAATGAGATTTTTTGACTGCGCAAAAATCGATCGCGCTCGGCAATTAGTTCGTGATAGCGACTGAGTTCTTCAGTACTTAATTTAACTTTAATCTGTTCGACTCGATAAGGAGCTAGAGCCGAACCTGCCAAATCTGCGGGGGTTTGACGATAGACTTCTTTACCGAGTAAAATTGCTAAATCTTGATGCCTGCCATCGCTACGTTCGGGCGTAGCACTCAAACCCAGTCGATAAGGTGCGATCGAATATTCAGCAACAACCCGATAAAAATCCGTCGGTAAATGATGGCACTCATCACAAATCAATAACCCATATAAATCTCCCAAAGACTCGATCTGAATCGCCGCACTATCATACGTCGAAATCAAAATTGGCGATCGATCTCGCGAACCGCCACCGAGTAAGCCAATTTCCGTACCGGGAAAAACTGTTAGTAACTGCGCGTACCACTGATGCATGAGATCGATCGTCGGTACCAGGATCAACGTGCTGCGAGGGGTAGCCGCCATCGCAAGCTGCGCCACCAGAGTTTTACCCGCTCCAGTCGGTAACACAATAACACCCTGCCTCCCAGCCTGTTTCCACGCTAGTAGAGCGGCTGCCTGATGGGGATAGGGTTCGAGACTGAGTTGAGAATCTAATTTCAGCTCGGCAAAAGCCTTAGCTTTATCGACAAAATCGGTATTTTCTTGCTGGAGTGCTTCAACGACTGCGCGATAGTCAATCCCCTGAATCCGAAACTTCTCAACGCGATCGTCCCACGTTGCATATGCCATCCAGCCTTTACTGCGTGGTGGTGGGTGTAGCAGTAATGTTCCGCGATCGTATGTGAGCGTTGGCACTCTTGCCATAGGAATTTAGTCAGATTTAAGCACACCTTATCCTAACGCAACCACTGTCGATCGCGTAATTTGACTACGCTTATCACAAGTAGCGTCTCCCAGGAAGAATCGTTTAACTAATCTAACTAGCATATGTCATGCTTTTAGCCATTTCAGTTAGCATATCATTCTGGGCAATGGCAAGAGCGATCGCTAGTCCCGCCGATGCATTTGCTAGAAAACCTTTTTCGGTAAACTTATAGTTAACATGATTGGCAAGCGACCATAAAAATACCGCAATTCCAAATACTAAGAATAAGGTAATCACAACTGTTAGCGATAAAATTTGGCTATCTGCTTGACTCGCATCAGCAACCCAGATCTTCGTCCAATGAGCGGCAATAGTCCAGATAAATACTCTACTCACACAGCACAAGTATCCACTGATAAAATAAGCAACGATTCCAGGTAATAATTCCATATTTTGTAGTCGATAGTGTGGTATTTGTAGATAACTCAAGTTGCTAGTTGTGGGTTATTAGTGAGATGAGTATTAGGTTTTAGCTGTTATGTTTTAGCTTTTATCCCATCGCTAATACCTAATACCTAATACCTAATACCCAAATTTTTAACCGTGGTTATAACTAGCAACTTGCGTTAGATAAGAATTTGATTTACTATCTACTATTCCCTATTTACCATTCACTATCGCCATCGATCGCGCTCTAGATCGTAGATTGCTTTTTCCCAATGCCAATCTGCTGACTTATCTGGGTGTCTGAGCTGAGATTGCTCCACAAGACGGTTGGCAGCCTTTTGATTGCCACCCAATAATTTCACTAATTTTCGCTCTAACTGCGGGTGTTGGGGTCGAATTTTCCGGTTATCTCGAAGATTTTGCCCACCCATAGATAGAGTGCGGCGTTGCATCCAGAGAAATAATCCTAGACACAACAATAGAGAAATGGCGATCGCAGCACCAGACATAAAAAATCTATCGAAAATATTTAATCTTCGTAACTAATCCTACTAAAATATTAACTCTGATTTATACTTTACAGTTCAGTGTAAACACGTATTTTTGAGGACGGCAATCTGTACATCGGCTACCTTGAAGTTATCTAATTAGCTCAGGGTAAGTATTTATCGGTTAGATTGTAGATTCGCTCAGACTAAACATCGCTTATAAATTAACCTCAAACTATGCAACAGCCCGATCTTTGGCAATCTAAACCCTGGTGGTGTCAGCCGTGGACGATTATTCTAACTGGCATAATTATCATTGCGGGTAGTTGGCTATCGTTTCATACTCTATGGTTAACTCTACCAGTTGCCATATTAATTATGCTGTGGTGGACTTATTTTTTGATTATCGTACCGCGTATATTAGCAGCACAAGATTTAGATCGGTCTTAACCACTCCAGGCTCAGAGCAATATAAACACCAGGCTTTAGAAAAGTTATCATAGATTGCATAAAACGTCACAACGGAAATCGATCGAGTCGCGAGAAAATAGTACAGATTTTTCTCCATCGAATTAGATGCACAAGATTCCCGACTGGTATATTCTCCCTAGTGCTGCATTCACGATTAGTAGGAAACAAATTAAACATTATAATTTTCTAGACAAACGACCAGAAAATGGCGATGTTGTCTATGGAAAAATTATTCGGCTCGGTCAACATGCCGAACTAGAAAATAAGTTAGGTAGAATTCATCGGCTCAATGAAGGCTCGACAGCAATCTTTGTATTTGGCAATCGCTACGCACCTGATTTTTACGAAGGGACGATTCCCAAAACGATGGAAATGAAGGTAGATCTATTAGCTCGATCGGGTATTATTGGTAACGTCCAGGTTAAAAACTCATCAGTCAAAGAACCTACTCAAGTTAAGGTGTTGGGTTATATCTGCGATTTAAATGGTGAAGTATTAAATACTCGCAACTATCCATTAATTAAGCCTAAAAAAACAGAAAAAAAAGAAGATCGATCTAAGTTAATTTTATTTGTAGGCACTAGTATGAATGCTGGCAAAAGTACTAGTGCAACGGCTTGTTGCTGGGCATTGACGACGATGGGATATGATGTCAGAGCATCGAAAGTGACGGGTACAGCTAGCCTGAAAGATATTTTACACATGCAAGATGCCGGGGCTTCGATCGTTAATGATTTTACTCATTTTGGATTTCCATCTACTTATCTATTAGAAGAAAAAGAAGTAGTAAAAATATTTAACGATCTCGATCTTAAATATGCTAATAATCCTAAAAATTATTGGTGCGTCGAATTAGCAGATGGAATTCTACAACGAGAAACAGCACTATTATTAAAATCGCCAGACGTGCGATCGCGCATTCACAAGCTGATATTTGCCGCCCATGATACTTTTGGTGCAATCGGGGGATTGAACGTCCTCAAGACCGAATTTGGGCTAGTTCCCGACGCAATTTCTGGTGTCTGTTCTAGTTCGCCACTATTTTTACGAGAGTTATCAGAATTTACAGATATCCCGGTATTCAATAATATCGATTGTAATTTAAAGCAACTATCCGAACTCTTAATTTAATCAAGATCTGTAGGGGCGGGTTTATGCCATCGATAACGCTCGTACTAGAGACTTATTTCAAACCCGCCCTCCCCCACTAATGATGCTCTAACTTAACCTTTAATCCACAAAAAAGGATAGATCTAAATTTAGACCTATCCTTGATATTTGTTCTACCTGAAAATTACATTTTGCCCATTTGAGCGGCAACTTCAGCAGCAAAGTCAGACTCTACTTTCTCGATACCTTCACCGAGAATAAAGCGAGTAAAGCGACTGACTGTAATCTCTTCGCCTAATTGTTTGGCAGTTTGGCCGATTAGTTCGGTGACACTGATATTCTGATCCTTAATGTAGGGTTGATCTACTAAGGTCATTTCTTTAAGGCGTTTGTCGATGCGTCCTTGAACGATCTTTTCTTTAATATTGTCGGGTTTGTTGGCAATATCATCGCGTCCCATTTCGATTTCTTTTTCCTTGCTGGCGATCGCTTCAGGAATTTCACCGACATTGATATACTCAACGTTGGGACAAGCTGCAACTTGCATTGCCAAGTTCCGTGCTAAAGCTTTGAAATCGTCGCTCTCTGCCACTTTTGCAGACGCACAGTCGAGTTCTATCAATACACCAACTCGTCCGCCAGTGTGGATGTAGCAATCGACAGCACCTTCGGTACCTGCGGCAATTTTATAGTTAGCCAAGCGACGAACATTTAAATTTTCGCCAATTCTAGCAATCGCTAGTTTGAGAGCCGCATCTACAGTAACATTAGGATCGGCAGCATAAGGTTGTGCCAGTAATGCTGCAACGCTATCAGCCGTAATCGCCTGTTTGGTCAAACTTTGTGCTAGAGCTTTAAAATCATCATTCCGCGCCACAAAGTCAGTCTGACAGTTGAGTTCGATGAGTACGCCAGCTTTACCATCAGCCTGAGTGAAATTTTCCACCAAGCCTTCAGCCGTAATCCGATCTCCTTTTTTCTCAGCCTTAATTGCTCCGGATTTCCGCAACCAGTCTGCTGCTGCGTCGAGATCCCCACCTGTTTCGGTGAGTGCCTTTTTGCATTCCATCATTGGTGCGTCGGTCTTTCTCCGTAGTTCTTGCACCATCTTTGCAGTTATTTCAGCCATTTTCCTTTATCTGTGTTCGAGATGGTTTTTGGTAGAGGGGTAAGGGAGTAAAGGGTAAGGGGGAAAGGGCAAATGACACGCATTTAGCCCTTTCCCCCAACCTCACAATCAAATAAATAATTGTGATAACAACCCTAATCCTATCCCCTAATTTTAGCCTTCGCTGCTTTCTTCGCCCTCAGCTTCGACTAATTCGCCTTCTTCATCGTAGTCGTCTTCGACATCTTCGTAGCCGTCGTAAGGATCGAGATCGGCACCTTCGAGCTGACCGTGATAACCTTCATAAATCGCATCGGCGAGTTTGCCGAGGATTAGCTTAACGGAACGAATTGCGTCGTCGTTGGCGGGGATGGCTACATCAACCAAGTCGGGGTCGCAGTTGGTATCGAGTAGCGATACGATCGGAATGTTCAGCTTTTGGCATTCTAACATCGCGTTATATTCCCGTCGTTGATCGACGACAATTACGATATCGGGTACCTTCCGCATCTTCTTGATTCCACCCAGATATTTCTGGAGTTTCGCCATTTCCCGTCGTAGTACGGAAGCTTCTTTTTTGGGTAATAAATCTAGCGCGCCGCTGGCTTCGCGACGTTCGAGATCTTTCAAGCGTTCGACGCGAGTTTTAATTGTCGTCCAGTTGGTGAGCATTCCCCCCAACCACCGTTGGTTGATATATGCTGCACCACAGCGACTCGCTTCTTGAGCGATAATGCCTGCTGCTTGACGTTTGGTACCGACAAATAGAAACCGTTTACCTTGTTCTGCGGCTGTCCGCATATAAACATAGGCTTCTTCCATCAACTGGGCAGTTTGCACCAAGTCGATAATATGTACGCCATTGCGCGCAGTGAAGATGTATGGAGCCATTTTAGGGTTCCAACGTCTGGTTTGGTGTCCGAAGTGAACGCCAGACTCCATCATTTGCGCCAAGGTTACTACTGGCATAAGATTCTTTACTCCTAATCGGGTTTATCCTCCATCCAGGCTGTATTTCGATATGAAACACCCGAATCCCTGAATGTGCGAATTTTTAGACAACCTTTTAAGTATAGCGTAAATTGCTCGTTCTTAGGAGATGGGAGATGGGAGAGGGCTACTGTGTATACACATCTCTGGTTAGAAGCGAAATTGGTGAGAATCCCCCTAAATCCCCCTTTTAAAGGGGGTTGGGAGATTTGGCTCTCGAAACGAAGTCTATCCGACTTGTGTATGCAGGGTAGGGGGGACGGGGAGGGATGTAAACGCTCAATCCAAAATCCAAAATCAAACCGGGATAGTACACAGACAAAGAATAAATGTCTCAGTCCATTCCACGACTGCTCCGTAGGTATCGCCAGTATGTCCGCCTAAGCGACGGTGAAAATAATATCCGACTAGAACGGCAATGCCACAACTAGCGATCGATCTCAGGCTAATTATCATCCAATTTAGGGGTTGTAGATAAATTTGGCATCCAGTTACTACTAGCAAAAAAAATAGCCCCAGTAATATGTCATTGGGTAAGTTCATCCCTTTACGATGAAATGCGCCCTTGCCTTCGGCTTTAAGATAAGGGTAGATGGCGATCGTGAGTACTTGTCCCCAGCGACTCCAGCCAGCGGCGAGTAATAATACCCACGATCGATCTGTGGCGATCGCGGATAGGGCGCAAGTTTTGAGTAAGATAATAACTACTGCTACCATTGCCCCAAATGCCCCCGTTACGCTATCAGACATCACTATTAACCTTCTGTCTGGATCTTGGACTGCTAAACCATCAGCGGCATCCATCGCCCCATCTAGATGCAATCCTCCCGTCCACCAAATCCAGAGGACGATCGTGAGACTCGATCGGACTAAGATCGGCATTTGCAGCCAATCTAAGCCCCAATCTATCAGAGCTAATCCTCCCCCTAACAACAACCCAATTACAGGTGCCCAGCGCGCAATCCGGGTAAAATCTAGCTGAAGTCTAGATGAGACGGGGAAGCAAGTATAAAAGGTGAGGGCGGCAAGTAGAGAGTTGAGGTTGAGTAACACGGGTAGAGGATAGGGGCTATTAAAAAAGTAATGCTTGAGGAATTTTTATATTAGTCGATCTAGACCATTCAATACCGATCGCCAGTACAAATCGATGAGAAGATTTCGATATGTGGTGACAAAGAAAATCAGAGCATCGTTTTAGCCCTATTCCCTATTTCCTAGCATGAAGACAAAGAAGCAATTCGGACAACATTGGTTGCGAAACGAACGAGTACTCGATCGCATTATTACTGCGGCAAAAATATTACCAACCGATCGCATTCTCGAAATTGGCCCCGGTACTGGAATTTTAACTCGTAAATTAGTTGCGGCGGCGAGTGCGGTGGTAGCTGTCGAGATCGATCGAGATTTGTGTGCGCTGTTAGTCAAAAAAATGGGTCATATCGATAATTTTTTGTTGTTAGAAAATGACTTTTTAAGTTTGGATGTCAATGGCAGTTTAAATGATTTCCCTAATTTTCAGAAGGCTAATAAAGTCGTTGCCAATATTCCATATAATATTACCGGGCCAATTTTAGAAAAATTACTAGGAAATATCGTCCATCCAGCCGATCGACCTTTTGATTCGATCGTACTATTAGTTCAGAAAGAAGTCGGCGAAAGATTATTTGCCAAGCCGAGTACTAAAGCCTTCGGCGCATTATCGATTCGGGTGCAATATTTAGCCGACTGCGAATTAATTTGTCCCGTTCCCGCTCGTGATTTTTCGCCGCCGCCGAAAGTCGATTCGGCTGTAATTAGGCTGACTCCAAGACGGTTAGACTTGAAGGCAAACAATCCGAAAATGTTGGATAATTTAGTAAGATTGGGCTTTGGTACGCGCAGAAAAATGCTCAGAAATAATCTGCAAAGCGCGATCGATCGAGAAGACTTAATCGAACTACTCGCATCATTAGGTATCGGTGCTGAAATTCGTGCTGAAGATCTGAGTATCGAACAATGGATTCAGTTATCCAATTTAGTAGCCGAACGAAACATCTCTAACTAAATATTTTGTTCTGACTATCGACGTTCGTCGAGCCATTGTTGTAATATTACCGCAGCCGCAATTCGATCGATAGTTGCTTTATTTTGAGATACTGATATTTTTGCTGCTTTCATCATTTCTTCGGCAGCGTAAGAAGTCAACCGTTCGTCTATATATTCGATCGGTAACTCGATAACTGTTGCGATTCTCCGCGCAAATTTCTGGACTTGTTTGGCTTGCGATCCGATGTTGCCATCCATTGTATAGGGTAAACCCAGCACCAGTATCTCTACTTGTCGCTCGGCAATAATGGCGGCTAGCTGGGCGATATCTTCTGGAAACGAAGTTCGCCAAATAGTGGTAATTCCCGTCGCGATTAACCCCAATCCGTCACAACCAGCGACACCGATGCGCTTGCTCCCGACATCTAATCCTAATGCTGCGACTCTCATGTCTGTGGAAACTCTTTTAATAACTGCCTCGATTCTAGCTCATTTTTAAAAACTTTTTAGCTGCTTTGTGTGCGATCGGATTTATCTACGATTGCTAATATCGGCGATTTCTTAATATTCGCCAATCGCTCGAAAAAATAGAGGTATTAATTATAATACCTCTAGATCTAGATTATATTGAATTTGTTGGTCTAATGGATAAAATTAGCGATTAGGCAGCTAATTTAACCAGATTCTCATCGTCAGGCTTGTCGAGTAAATTCAAGACATTTGCCTGTGGTAAAGTAAGCTCGGTCGTAGGTGCTAACAAGTTAAGAAACCTGTCAGCAATTGCATCTTGACGACCAACAAAGAACTGTTCCCAGTTAGCTTGGGTGGGAGCCACATGGCTGTGAACTTTACATGCAGGCGATTTAGCATTATTACCAGCTAGTTCGCGTTTGACAGTAAATTGAAAGACACAGAGACTATTAAAGCGAACGTCTTTAGCACGCGCGGGAATTGAATTGGCGATCGCGTGACATTTGGTAACTTCGTTTACAAGTTGTTGCCAATGAAAACTAAAACTCGCTTGGTTGGCACCTTTGGCTACATAAGCAAACCCAATTTCATGTAATGGTTGATTTTGCTCATCTAGTAGTAAAATTTCATAGCATTGTGCCGTACCATATTGAGCGCGATCGCTATATAATTGCTTGCTATATTGTCCGGCAACTACCAGGCGTTCTTCTTGACGAGAAACCTGTCTGTCGAAGGCGAATAATGGCGAACGGGGAACTACTAACATCCGGGGCGATTGAATCAACAATCCGCGCTCTTTACCGCCGCTATTGTATTCGTAGATAATTAGTTCGCTCTCATCGACATGTTGCCAGCCCGCTTTTGCCATTTCGGATTCGGTGATAAAATAACCACAGTCGCTGGGGCCATTTTCACCGCGCAATGCTTGAATTCTGGGCAAGCGAGCGTTAGGATTGACATATTCAGGCGAAGCAAATCGATCTTTGGCTGCTGCGCTGGGTACGACGATGGTTTCTTCGGTGACAAGTCGGGATGGTGGGATAATTTCTGCCTCGCTCATCTGCTCGTTAGGATCTGAACTTAATTCGCTCTCGGTTGTGGGTGTGTATTGGGTAGTATTGTCTTTAGTTGCTCTGGTTTTTGAGTAAGTCATAGATTCGGCTTTGGGAGGAATGTAAAAGTTCTAGGAGTAGTACTATAAAGATCGATAAATTGTTAATTATCTCGATCGACATACTGACGAGTTTGACTCAGGCTCTGAGTTTTAAGCGATCTGGTGTTAAAGGTGTTTTTCCTCGCTCGCTCTCATTAGTACAAGTATATCATGATTTTGTCAAATAGTACACAAGATCTAAAAAATCAGTTTTTTGGCGTACCTTGCTTACTACTGAGCGGCAAATGGATAGCTCGAACATCTGGGGCGAGGTAGTCTTGCGCCGATTCTGTCAGTGCCAAAAAATAGTTGCTAGAATAGATGGACAGGACAACTTTGGCACGTTAGAAAAAAGCAGTCGGCGCGAACATGAAGCGAATTGAGAAATATTTACCCGATCGCTAGCTAAATACCTTGTAAATTCTTAGAGCATTGTGCTAGGATAGTATGTCTGGCATTATGTCAAATTTTTAAACGTGAGTTTTCCCAGGGCTAACTGTGGCAAATATTAAGTCTGCAATCAAACGTGTCGAAATCGCCGAGCGGAATCGGCTTCGCAACAAGTCTCATAAGTCTGCGGTACGGACGCTGATGAAGAAATACTTCACAGCAGTCGAAAAGCATACTGCGGCACCTTCAACCGAATCCTCGGCTGAAGTCCAAAAATGTATGTCCGAAGCATATCAAAAGATCGATAAAGCAGTTCAAAAAGGTGTACTGCACAGTAACAATGGTGCTAACAAAAAAGCCCGTCTGGCTAAAGCACTAGCAGTTAAAGCTGCCTAGACCAATCTCCGACCGCAACCAATTAATCTGTGCTAAATGCAGCTAATTGACACTCACGTTCATATCAACTTCGATGCCTTCGAGGCGGATCTAGATGCAGTGCGCGATCGCTGGCGATCGAGCGGAGTCGTACAACTCGTACACTCTTGCGTAACGCCAGCCGAGTTTACCAAAACCCAGAAATTAGCAGATCGGTTCCCCGAACTGTTCTTTTCGGTAGGTTTACATCCTTTGGATGCAAGCTTGTGGAAAGCAGATCTCGATCTTCAGATCCGGGAGTTGGCAAGCAGCGATAGCCGGGTAGTCGCGATCGGCGAAATGGGTTTGGATTTTTTCAAAGCCGATAACCACCAGTTACAGAGCGAAGTTTTTCGCTCGCAGCTTCAGATTGCGAATGAGCTGGATTTACCAGTCATCATTCACTGTCGCGATGCTGCTACCACGATGCGTCAGATTTGTCAAGAATTTCAATCGGAATTCGGGCAAATTCGAGGTGTCATGCACTGTTGGTCGGGAACTCCAGCCGAAACCCAATGGTTTCTGGACTTAGGTTTTTATATCAGCTTCAGTGGGGTGGTTACTTTCAAGAATGCGACCCAAATCCAAGCGTCAGCTAAACTCGTCCCGATCGATAAACTCTTGGTTGAAACTGACTGTCCGTTTTTAGCTCCCGTACCCAAACGTGGCAAGCGAAACGAACCTGCCTTCGTCAGTCATGTTGCCAGTTATCTAGCTCAGTTACGGGGCGAAGATATCGAAACGTTAGCCGATCGGACAACTGCCAATGCCCGTCAATTATTTAGATTACCAGTATTAGCCTCAGTTGACTAATTATTAAATATATTTAAGCTTCATTCACCAGATCGCCCGACATGTTCGCGATCTGCTTTCGCCACAAACGACAATCGCTCGGCTCGATATTTGTTAACTATACCAGATTCAACATCTATGCAGCAGTTACTACTGGCAAGGGAGCAATGCAGATTTACCTACATCATTATCTCGTCCTGATGGCTAACATCCAAACAATTCAGAGGTCGCTCGGATCGAGTATTAACTGGTACGACATTTACTGAACGATCGAACCTGTCGCCGAATGCTGTTGAGAACGTACTTAGAAGAGGAACATCATGACTAGTCAGATTACTACGACAGCATCCACTTATATGCTACCAGATTTGGTAGAAATTCAGCGTTCTAGCTTCCGCTGGTTTTTGGAAGAAGGCTTAATCGAAGAATTAGATAGCTTCTCGCCGATTACTGACTATACGGGCAAACTAGAGCTGCGGTTCTTAGCTAAAAATTACAAGCTCAAACGTCCTAAATATGACGTAGATGAAGCAAAGCGACGCGATGCCAGCTATGCCGTACAAATGTATGTGCCGACTCAGTTAATCAACAAGGAAGACAAGGGCAAAATCATCGAGCAAGATGTCTTTATCGGCGACTTACCCTTGATGACCGATCGTGGTACGTTTATTATCAACGGCGCAGAGCGGGTAATCGTCAATCAGATCGTGCGATCGCCTGGAGTATATTACAAGTCCGAGTTAGATAAAAACGGTCGCAGAACTTATAGTGCCTCGCTGATTCCTAACCGGGGTGCGTGGTTGAAGTTTGAGACCGATAAAAATGATATCGTCTGGGTGCGGATCGACAAGACGCGCAAACTTTCGGCGCAGGTATTGTTAAAAGCCTTGGGATTGACTGATAACGAGATTTTTGACTCGTTACGTCACCCTGAATTTTATCAAAAGACGATCGATAAAGAAGGCAACTTATCTGAAGAAGAAGCCTTGATGGAGCTGTATAAAAAACTACGTCCGGGTGAGCCACCTACCGTCAGTGGCGGTCAGCAATTGCTTGACTCGCGCTTCTTTGACCCTAAACGTTACGATTTGGGCAAAGTCGGTCGGTATAAATTAAATCGCAAATTGCGGTTAACTACGCCCGATAGCGTGCGGGTATTGACTCCTCAAGATATCTTGTGTGCGATCGACTACCTGATCAATTTAGAATTTGATATCGGTAGTACCGATGATATCGACCACTTAGGCAATCGCCGCGTGCGTTCGGTAGGTGAGCTATTACAGAACCAAATTCGGGTCGGTTTAAACCGCCTAGAACGGATCATTCGCGAACGGATGACGGTATCTGAGACTAGCAGCTTAACTCCGGCTAGTTTGGTCAACCCTAAGCCATTAGTAGCCGCCGTGAAGGAATTTTTTGGTTCCTCACAACTGTCCCAGTTTATGGATCAAACTAATCCCCTAGCGGAATTGACCCACAAACGCCGACTTTCAGCATTAGGCCCTGGTGGTTTGACGCGAGAACGGGCGGGTTTTGCGGTGCGAGACATCCATACCTCCCACTACGGGCGGATTTGTCCGATCGAAACGCCTGAAGGCCCTAACGCGGGATTGATCGGTTCGTTGGCAACTCACGCACGGGTAAATCAGTATGGATTTATCGAAACACCCTTCTTACCTGTCGAAAATGGTCGGGTTAAGCGCGAGTTAGAAGCTGAATATATGACAGCGGATCAGGAAGATGACCTGCGGGTAGCACCTGGCGATATTACCACCGATGAAAATGGTTATATCTTAGGTTCGACAATTCCCGTCCGCTATCGGCACGAATTTACCACCACCACACCGGATCAGGTGGATTATGTGGCAATTTCGCCCGTACAGATTATTTCGGTTGCGACATCGCTAATTCCGTTCCTCGAACACGATGATGCTAACCGCGCCCTCATGGGTTCTAACATGCAACGTCAGGCGGTACCCTTACTGCGTCCCGAACGCCCGTTAGTCGGTACTGGATTAGAAGTCCAAGCTGCACGAGATTCCGGGATGGTCATCGTCGCTAAATTCGACGGTGTGGTGAGCTTTATCGAAGCCGAATCGATCGATGTGAAGGGCGATAATGGTCGCACGCAGAAATATCTGCTTCAGAAATATCACCGTTCCAACCAGGATACTTGCTTAAATCAACGTCCGCTGGTGCAAATTGGAGATCGGATCGTTGCAGGTCAAGTTTTAGCTGATGGTTCGGCAACTGAAGGCGGCGAACTGGCTTTAGGACAGAATATTCTCGTGGCTTATATGCCGTGGGAAGGCTACAACTATGAGGATGCAATTCTGATTAGCGAGAAATTAGTTTCTCAGGATTACTACACCAGTATCCACATTGAGAAGTTTGAAATCGAAGCGCGTCAGACTAAATTAGGCCCTGAAGAAATTACCCGCGAGATTCCTAACGTTAGTGAAGAATCGTTGCGTAACCTTGACGAAACCGGAATTATTCGTAAAGGTGCTTGGGTAACATCTGGCGATATTTTGGTCGGTAAAGTCACCCCTAAAGGTGAATCGGATCAGCCGCCTGAAGAAAAACTCCTCCGGGCGATCTTTGGTGAGAAAGCGCGTGATGTCCGCGATAACTCTTTGCGAGTACCTAATGGTGAAAAAGGTCGTGTTGTCGATGTTCGGGTATTTACCCGCGAACAAGGCGATGAATTGCCACCTGGAGCCAATATGGTCGTCCGCATTTATGTCGCCCAAAAACGGAAAATCCAAGTTGGCGATAAAATGGCCGGACGACACGGGAATAAAGGGATTGTCTCGCGGATTATGCCCGTAGAAGACATGCCCTATCTCCCCGATGGTACCGCTGTCGATATCGTCCTCAACCCCTTGGGCGTGCCATCGCGGATGAACGTCGGACAGGTATTTGAATGTCTGCTCGGTTGGGCGGGACACAACCTGGGAATGCGGTTTAAGGTGACACCATTCGATGAAATGTACGCGCCAGAAGCTTCGCGGACGACGGTTCACGGCAAGCTCAAAGCGGCAGCAAAAGCGCAAGATAAACCCTGGATTTTCGATAAAAACGAACCGGGTAAAACCACAGTATACGACGGACGGACTGGCGAAGCCTTCGACCGACCCGTAACTGTCGGTAAAGCGTATATGCTCAAACTCGTCCACTTAGTCGATGATAAGATCCACGCGCGTTCGACAGGCCCTTACTCGCTTGTTACCCAACAGCCCCTCGGCGGTAAAGCCCAACAAGGCGGTCAACGGTTCGGAGAAATGGAAGTATGGGCACTCGAAGCTTTCGGTGCAGCGTATACACTCCAAGAGTTGCTTACCGTCAAATCAGACGATATGCAAGGTCGTAACGATGCCCTCAATGCGATCGTGAAAGGTAAATCGATCCCCAGCCCTGGTACGCCAGAATCGTTTAAGGTACTGATGCGAGAACTACAATCGCTAGGTTTAGATATTGCCGTGCACAAAGTCGAACAGACTCCCGATGGCGACAGCCGCGATGTCGAAGTCGATTTGATGGCAGATGTCAACACCCGTCGCGCCCCTTCACGTCCCACCTACGAATCGTTTGCGCGTGGCGACGATAGTGAAGAAGGGTAGGAAGGTGTTAGGTTTTAGGCTTTAGGCGTTAGGTTCGGAACGTACCGCGTGCCCCTAATAGCCACCCGACTCCTAAGAGCTAAAACCTAAAACCTAATACCCAATCTCTAATCCCTAATCCCCAAAGCCCAATCCTTATCCCCTAGATTATGCGTCAAAAGCTAGAAACCAAGTTTGATTACGTTAAGATTGGGATTGCGTCACCCGATCGGATTCGAGAATGGGGTTCGCGCAACTTACCCAATGGACAACTAGTTGGTGAAGTTACCAAGCCAGAAACCATTAATTACCGGACGTTAAAACCGGAGATGGATGGCTTATTCTGCGAGCGAATTTTTGGCCCAGCGAAGGATTGGGAGTGCCATTGCGGTAAATACAAGCGGGTGCGCCATCGGGGGATTGTCTGCGAACGTTGTGGGGTCGAAGTAACTGAATCTCGCGTTCGCCGTCACCGGATGGGCTTTATTAAGCTGGCTGCGCCAGTAGCTCACGTCTGGTATCTCAAAGGGATTCCCAGCTACTTGAGCATTTTGCTCGATATGCCATTGCGGGATGTCGAACAGATCGTCTACTTTAACTCCTATGTCGTGCTATCTGCGGGCAACGACGACACCCTCGGCTATAAGCAACTACTCACTGAAGAACAGTGGCTAGAAATTGAAGAGCGGATTTATAGTGAAGATTCCGAACTCGAAGGAGTAGAAGTCGGAATTGGCGCAGAAGCCGTCCAGCGGCTCCTAGAAGACCTGCAATTAGAAGAAGAGGCTGAAAAGCTCCGGGAGCAGATTAGCGAGTCCAAGGGGCAAAAACGCGCCAAGTTAATCAAACGCCTGCGGGTGATCGATAACTTTATCGCAACTGGCAGCCGTCCCGAATGGATGATCCTCAGCTATGTACCCGTAATTCCCCCCGACTTGCGCCCGATGGTGCAACTCGATGGCGGTCGGTTTGCGACTTCAGATTTAAACGATCTGTATCGCCGCGTGATCAACCGGAATAACCGTCTGGCAAGATTGCAAGAAATTTTAGCACCAGAAATTATCGTCCGGAACGAGAAACGGATGCTCCAAGAAGCCGTCGATGCGCTCATCGACAACGGTCGTCGCGGACGCACGGTAGTAGGAGCCAATAACCGCGCCCTCAAATCTCTTTCGGATATTATCGAAGGTAAACAAGGACGCTTCCGTCAGAACTTGCTCGGTAAACGGGTAGATTATTCCGGACGTTCGGTAATTGTCGTCGGGCCAAAACTGAAAATCCATCAGTGTGGATTGCCACGAGAAATGGCGATCGAATTATTCCAGCCGTTTGTAATTCATCGGTTGATTAAAAATAACCTCGTCAATAATATTAAAGCAGCCAAGAAACTCATTCAACGCGGCGACCCTACCGTTTGGGATGTCTTAGAAGAAGTAATTTCTGGACACCCAGTGATGCTAAATCGGGCACCAACCCTGCACCGTTTGGGAATTCAAGCTTTTGAACCAATTATCGTCGAAGGTCGAGCCATTCAACTCCATCCCCTCGTCTGTCCGGCATTTAACGCCGACTTCGACGGCGACCAAATGGCAGTACACGTCCCCCTCTCGTTAGAATCTCAAGCCGAAGCCCGATTGCTAATGTTGGCGAGTAATAATATTCTCTCACCAGCAACGGGTTCGCCGATCGTCGCACCATCGCAAGATATGGTCTTGGGTTGTTATTATCTCACTGCCCGCAACCCCGATCTCGCCGAAACCGACAGGTATTTTGCGAACCTCGAAGATGCAGTCCGGGCATACGATCGCGCCGAACTCAATATCCACAGTTTTATCTGGGTCAGATATGACGGTTTAATGGAGTCCGACGATGAGGAAAAAGAGCCATTAGAAACGATCGATAACGGCGACGGAACCAGCACTAGGCTCTATAAGTATCGCCGCGTTCGCGAAACCAGCACGGGCGAACTGCTCTCTCAATACATCTACACCACCCCAGGTCGGATTATTTATAACAAAACCATTCAAGAAGTCCTTTCTGTCTAGGGATTAGGCTTTAAGAAGGCTTTAGGTATTAGGCTTTAGGCTTTAGGGATAAGAATTTAGATTTATTTCTAATACCCAATCGCCAATCTCTAATCCCCAATCCTTAACACCTAAAACCTAACACCTAAAGCCTAACACCCAAAGCCTAATACCTAATACCTAACACCTAACCCCTAGATCATGAGCGAAAAAGAGAGAAAGCCGATCGCATTTAACAACCGGATGGTTGATAAAGGTCAGTTGAAAAAGCTGATTACCTGGTCGTTTCGGCATTATGGTACCGCGCGGACAGCACAGATGGCGGACAAACTCAAAGAATTGGGTTTCCGATTTGCCACTAGAGCAGGTGTCTCGATTAGTATCGACGACCTGAAGATTCCGCCGATCAAAAAGGAAATGCTCGAAGCAGCCGAAAATACGATCGACGAAACCGAAGCTAAGTACACGCGCGGCGAAATTACCGAAGTCGAACGGTTCCAGAAGGTTATCGATACCTGGAACATCACTTCTGAGAGCCTCAAAGATGAAGTAGTAGTTAACTTCAGAGAAAATTATCCGCTTAACTCCGTCTACATGATGGCGTTTTCTGGGGCGCGGGGTAACTTGTCGCAAGTCCGTCAGCTCGTGGGAATGCGGGGTCTGATGGCGAATCCGCAAGGGGAAATTATCGATTTACCGATTAAGACTAACTTTAAAGAAGGTTTGACGGTAACCGAGTATATTATTTCCTCTTATGGTGCCCGCAAAGGTCTGGTAGATACGGCATTAAGAACGGCTGACTCTGGATACCTCACACGTCGCTTGGTAGACGTTTCCCAAGATGTAATCGTCCGCGAACACGACTGTGGTACGATTCGGGGTCTCAATGTCGAAGCGATGAAGGATGGAGATCGCGTCTTAATTCCGCTCAAAGATCGGATGCACGGACGGGTATTAGCCGCAGATGTGTTCCATCCGGAAACTAAAGCATTAATCGCCACCCGCAACCAACAACTAGATGAAGATACGATCGCGGCAATTACTAAAGCCGATGTGAAATCTGTCTTCGCCCGCTCCGCGCTGACTTGCGAAGCCGCACGTTCTGTCTGTCAGCTTTGCTACGGTTGGAGTTTAGCGCACGGACACCTAGTAGATTTAGGTGAAGCAGTTGGGATTATTGCCGCGCAATCGATCGGCGAACCTGGTACCCAGCTTACCATGCGGACATTCCACACGGGTGGGGTATTCACAGGCGAAGTCGAACAACAAATTCGCGCTCCTCACGATGGTACCGTCAAGTTCTTAAATCTCCGCGTCCGTTCTGTCCGAACTCGTCACGGGGAAGATCGCGAACAAGTCGAAGTTGTCGGCGACTTAATCCTCGAACCGAAAGGTAAAGGTAAGAAAAAAGTCTTTAACCTCACTCCTGGCTCGCTGCTATTGGTGCCCGACGGTGCCGAAGTTAAAACTGGCGACTTGCTCGCAGAAATCGCCCTGAGTAAGGGCGGACGCTCCACCGAGAAAGCGACTAAAGACGTAGCCTCAGATTTAGCTGGGGAAGTCTTATTCGCCGATATCGTCCCTGAAGAAAAAACCGATCGTCAAGGTAACATGACCCGGATCGCGCAACGTGGCGGTCTGATCTGGGTACTCTCTGGTGAAGTTTATAACTTACCACCTGGAGCCGAACCGTTGGTCAAAAACGGCGATCGCGTTTCCGAGCATGGCGTACTGGCAGAAACACGACTGATTTCGGTCAGTGGTGGGGTTGTCAGACTGCGCGGCGAACGGGAAATCGATATTATTACTGCGTCCGTGTCGCTCGATCGGGCTAAAGTGGAAGTCGATACCGAATCGGGACGAGAGCAATACACGATCGTCACCGATGACAATCAACGCTTCCAACTGCTCACCGCGCCAGGAACTAAAGTTCAAAATAGCACTGCCGTCGCCGAATTGGTAGACGATCGCTATCGGACGCGCACGGGCGGAATCGTTAAATTTGCTGGCTTAGATGTCCAGAAGAAAGGTAAAGCCAAACAGGGCTACGAGGTCGTCCAAGGCGGGACAATCTTATGGATTCCCGAAGAGTCTCATGAGGTCAATAAAGACATCTCCCTGCTCATCGTCGAAGATGGTCAATTTGTCGAAGCAGGTACCGAAGTCATTCGCGATATCTTCTGTGGCATTAGCGGCATTGTCGAAGTCGTTCAGAAAAATGACATTCTCCGGGAAATCACCATCAAACCGGGCGAACTACATCTACTCGACGACCCCGAAGCGGGACAATCGGTTACTGGTACCATCTGTTATCCAGGTAACAAGCCAGTCCCCGAACTCGAAGCTGTCACCGAACTGCGGTACTTAGAGTACGTCGAAACCCCTGAAGGTTCGGCATTACTAATTCGTCCCGTCGTGGAATATCAGGTTCCTGACGAGCCAAATTTACCATCTCAAGCATCTGTCAATCAGGCTGGCAACCACGGCACGATCGAACTGCGCGCCGTTCAGCGCGTACCTTATAAAGATGGAGAGCGCGTTAAATCAGTCGATGGGGTCGAACTGCTCCGCACTCAACTAGTGTTAGAAATGGATTCGACCAGCACGCCGCAACTGGCTGCCGATATCGAACTAATTAAAGACGAAGATACTGGCGAACTGCGAATCCAACTGGTGATTCTCGAATCGCTTACCATCCGCCGCGATACCGCAGGCGATAACCTCGGTGGTAGCACTTATACAGAGGCTCTAGTGACCGAAGGTCAACAAATCGCCCCTGGTGCCGTCGTCGCCCGCACCGAAATCCGGTGCAAACACCCAGGTGAAGTACGCGGAATCCGTCAAGGTGCCGAATCGGTGCGCCGAGTCTTGGTCGTCCGCGATACCGACCGCACGATCGTCGAAACCAACGGTGCAGCACCAACTGTCAAGGTGGGTAAACTAATCGTTTCGGGCAACGAACTCGCAGCCGGGATCTCTAGTCCTGAATCTGGTGAAGTCGTCGAAATTAACGACAACCAAGTCATACTGCGGATGGCGCGTCCTTACCGCGTATCGCCGGGAGCAATCTTGCACATCGATACTGGCGATCTCGTTCAACGGGGCGATAATCTGGTACTACTGGTATTCGAGCGATCGAAAACCGGAGACATCATCCAAGGTTTACCCCGGATCGAAGAACTGCTCGAAGCGCGTAAACCGAAAGAGCCTTGTATCCTCAACCGTCGTAACGGTCATGCATCTGTCGTCTACAACGACGATAACGAACCGACCGAAATTAAGGTGATCGATGCTAGCGGCGCAGTCGAAGAATACTTCCTCGGCCCAGGTCAAAACCTGCTCGTCTCCGACGGACAAGAAGTCAAAGCAGGACACTTACTCACCGACGGACAGCTCAATCCCCACGAGATCCTAGATGTCTACTTCAACCATTTCCGCGAGGAAAATGGGGTCTTTGAAGCAGCTCTACTCGCACTCCAAAAAGCGCAGGCATTCTTGGTCAACCAAGTTCAATCGGTATACCAATCCCAAGGGGTAGAGATTTCCGACAAACACATCGAAGTGATCGTGCGTCAGATGACATCCAAAGTCCGCATCGACGATGGTGGCGACACCACGATGCTGCCAGGAGAACTCCAAGAACTCCGCCAAGTCGAACAGGTAAATGAAGCCATGTCGATTACAGGTGCGGCTCCAGCGGAATATACACCGATGCTGTTAGGGATTACCAAGGCATCCTTGAATACCGATAGCTTTATCTCGGCTGCGAGTTTCCAAGAGACTACCCGCGTCTTGACTGAAGCGGCGATTGAAGGTAAATCTGACTGGTTGCGCGGCTTGAAAGAGAACGTGATTATCGGTCGTCTAATTCCGGCTGGTACGGGCTTCAACGCTTATGAAGACTCTAACTTCTCCAGCCCAATTATCGACAACGATTACGGCTCTCCAGGGCTGTATGGTGCCTACGAGGGCACCATCGGTAACGATGAGGATATGATTCTCGACGATCGTACCGCCCGCAATTACGATCTCGACGATCCGATTTTGGGTAGTTTATCGATTATCAAACCTTCGAGTAAGGAAGAAGAAGACGAATTTGCGGGACTCTACGGCGATACTGTCAAAGCGGCTGGCACTGCCGATGAAGAAGACTTCGACTGGTCGCCACCAGGAGATAGCGACGATGAAGATGAAGAGTTTTAGGGTTTATTAAACCCTAAAAGTAAATTTATGTAATTGTAAGCTCACATTAAATATGTGGGCTTTTTTTATTGTCAGTTCCTATTCCCTATCCCCTAATTCACGACACCGGACGTAACTTTTCAAAAGCGCGATCGAGATGTTCGACAAAACTTTCGATATTAACTACTGTCATCTTAAATAACGAAGATAGCTCCTGTGCGGATGTTTCCGAAATATCAGTTAAAATCATAAAAGCATGTTCGCGATCTAAGCCTAATATCGACGATATCTTGGCATACTTTTCTAGATATCTTTGATAATTACCCGTTTTAGCTTCAAACCAAAAAATATCGTTACCGATTTTAAAAATCGCATCTAACTCAAAGTCATCACCATTGGGTAGAGTAATTTGGGGGTTTAATAAATACGAATATTGTAATTCTAAATGTGTTTTACGAATAGCTTCAATCGTCCGATCTTTAACAAATCGTTCTAACCATTGCCCCGAAAAAAAACTGAGAGCTTTAGGGTTGCGACTGGGTTTGGCAGATAGAATAAAATGTGGAGATTTTTGGTAGCGATATTCTTCTAAAAATGTCAGATCGTGCAGTCTAGTGGCAAGTTGACAGATATTAGCAATTTGTTCTTGAGGTGAATTTTTAAGGTTAATAGTAAAAGAGTAACCTCGATCCATATTTGATTTAATTCGTGCATATAACTTCTCGATCGAATTGTATCGATTGCCCATAAACATCGCCAGCCGATCGAGAATATCGTCGCATTCTTGTCTCGGTGGAATACTCTTGATCTGGATGCCTCTAGTTTTTAAAAATTCTTGTAGCTCGGTACTATCTACTTCAATAACACTCGTCTTGACAATCTGTGCCGCAGCAAGTTTACCACTGTGAGTAATTGGCTCTAATTTAACCTCAGGTGTGCCATTGACAGCCGAATCGCCGCGATCTGATACCTCAACTCGATATCGTTCGATAACCCGCTCTAGCTTGGAGATTTTGCGGCGGTAGTTGCGGTTTAAGAATAGATAACTGGCAGTAGCACCAACTATCATGCCGATCGATAGCGCAATTAGAGTATTCACTATGGTTATTAGAAATGGTAATTCGAGCTAAAGAACGGAAATTTTGAGTATTTTCTAGCAGAGGCAGCTCGACTGAGTATTTTTATACTACTGTGGTTTACTCTCAAGCATAAATCTTCTGTACGAAGGTAGCTGTTACAACTTAGCCCAGAAGAAGGTGGGATCGATTCTCTTTCAGAGAGGCTTCTGCGCAGGCAGACGCTTCGCGAACGCCAACGAGTTTAATCGCAGTTAGTCTCAATACTACGCATATTTTAGACTATTCTTTCCATTTTCCAGTCACAATCGATGCAAACTCAGAATATTAGCATACTCAATCTAGAGTTGCAGCGATCGCCACGAAGATCCGTAAGTTTACTGAGAATGCGAGGTAATTGCTGGGGAATACTAGTTTCATCCACTGAATTTGAGATTTAACTTTGAAGCTGCGGTGCTGCAAATTAATATTTTGAGTTTGGAATTGTGAATTGTAATGCGACGATGGAGTTAGAGCAGCAAGCGAAGTTCGATTCTTTAGTACGACAATTAGAACGATCGCGGCACCGGAAGACAACCAATTATCAGATCCGCGTAGCCGCGTTAGCAGCGATCGGTTATGGGTATATTGCGATCGTTTGTCTGGGTTTGTTTAGTAGTTTATGGTTAGTAAAATGGCTGGTTGAAGCAGATCGACAGCAGCCGATTGTGGCGATTAAGATAGATTCGCTGCTAGAACATCCCGATCGATTGTGGCTGTTGTTTGGATTGGTTATTACCATCGCGATCGCCCTGTGCTGGACTCAATCGCCACAGCTTACCGATCGGGAAATCGATCGCGCCCAATTCCCAGAACTATTTGCAACTATTGATGAATTAAGCCATAAGTTAAACGCGCCGAAAATCGATCGTGTGATTATTAATTTCGAGCATAATGCGGCTGTATCTCAATTACCGCATTTTGGCTGGCGCGAAAGTTGTCATAACTATCTAATTCTCGGACTCCCCTTATTACAATCGTTAACTCCCGCACAGTTTCAGGCTACTTTAGCTCACGAGCTAGAACATCTATCGAATAATGATAGTAATTTTATGGGCTATATTTTACGAGTCGGTCGGATGTGGGAGCAACTGACAGTAGATAGTAATTTATTTGTGTTTCAGTGGTTTTTTCGGTGGTATGAACCAGTAATTAAGGCTTATTCTTTGATATCGGTACGCGATCGTGAATATGCCGCAGATGCTTCGGCAAAACGGATGACTAGTGCAGAAATTGCGGCTAGCGATCTGATTCAAACTTATATTTATCAGTATTATTTACAAGAGTGCTTCAGCCGTCAACTCGATCGTCAAGCACATGAGTGTGAAACGCCACCGCCAGATGTTGTCACCCAAATGTTAGCCGCCTTACGTCAACCGCTCGATCCAAAAACAGCTACAGTCTGGCTGGGATTGATTCTAGGGCAAGCCACCGACACCGATGATACTCACCCCTGTTTGAGCGATCGATTGGCTGCTATGGGCTATCCTACCCCCAAATTCTGGACTCCACAACCGATTCTTCAGACGGCGGCGGAACACTTTTTTGGCGATCGCTTGGTAGATTTAGCCGCCGAACTCGACGTACAGTGGTACGAGCAGCGCAAAGCCGCTTGGTTGCGTCAATACCAACACGCACGCGCTCAACGCGAATATTTAATCACCCTCAATCGCAACAGTCAGACGGCACCTTTAATGCTGGGAGCAGCGACTGTTAGAGCAGATTTGACTACCGAATTAGATGGTGAATTATTAGCTTTACCACTATGGCAAGCAATTCTCGATCGAGATCCCAATTGTGCTGCGGCAAATTATCAAGTCGGTAAGGCAATTATAAATCGGGGATATGCCAGTGGTTGTGCTTATTTAGAACGGGCGATTTCTTTAGATCCAGATTTAGTCGTAGCTAGTTGTGAGGAGTTATATCGCTTTCATATTTTTCAAGGTAATTTCTCAGCAGCCGAGATTTATTTAGAGTGGCGACAGCATCATTTACACAAACAATGGCGATCGAAGTTAGAGCGCAATATTAAAGAAACAGATCGATTTACACCTCACGATTTAGAAGCAAATTTAATTGCTGAGATTTGTCAGAAGCTAGCTCTGCATTCAGCAATCGATCGAGCATATTTAGTCTGTAAGCCAATGCAAGTTTTCCGCGATCGACCGCTATATATACTCAGCTTGAAACTTACTAAAAGCCGAGAAATCGACATTCATCGACTCCAGCATAATCTCAGGTTAGAAGCTGAAATTTGTCAACGATTGCGAATCGAGCTGAATTTTATCAGCCGATTGGTAATTGCAATCTTCGATAGCGATCGCACTGGTTTTAGCGATGAGCGCGAGTTACAGCTAATCGGTAATATTCAAAAAATACCCGACGCACGAATTTTCTAGAATTTTTAGATCTACCACTTGCAACTTTTACCGATTAAAATGTCGAAGCATCAACCGTCTAGTTTTTTAGGTCAATGGTTATTAATTCAAACCTTTGGGGCGATCGCGTTGGCAATTGCCACTCAAGCGATCGTCACTTTAATAGTTTTAATGTATCGTTTAGATAATTTAGCGATCGTCTATTTTCTCAGATCGTTAGCTTGCCTGTTGAGTAGTATCATTCAAGGTTATCTCCAATGGCAAATGCTCAGACAAGTAGTTAAATCACTCGATCGCAAATGGATATATACAGCAATTGCCAGATTGCCGATCGATCTATTAACTTGGGGAGTAATTCATCTCGGAATTGATAATTTTGTTTTAGATGAAGATGGAACTTCACTGATTATTTTAGCAATTATTGGTGGAATTTGCGGTGGAATTAATGGTATAGTCGTCGGCAATTGGCAAAAGTCTTTATTCAAGCAACGTCTCTACTGGCGATCTTTATGGCATGATTGGGATCGAGAACAGTTACTTGCTGGCGCACTGAGTGGAATTGTTGCGACGATGATTATTATTAGTTCGGTATTGTTATGTGGTTGGGATTGGATGTCATCGCCAATACCCGCATTTATCTGTTCGATCGGATTGGCTTCGGCTTCCCCAATTATGTATGGTGTAATTGTGGGCGATACTATTCAAGATGTATTCAAGCAAGCAAAGTTAATCGAGTAATTTATTCGCTCTCAACTGCTTGGCAAATTTAAGTGCTTCATCTGGGGTAGAAATTTCGCCTGTAATTCTTGCTAGTTGAATTTCAGTTAATAATTTACCGATTGTCGGTGAAGGTGGAATGCTCAAATGTTCGACTAAATCGCGACCATTAACTAATGGAGTTGGGTGTGCAACTTGGCTGTATGGATCGAGATATCGATCGATTAAGTCTTGCGATTTTTCTAGCTCTACTCCAGCAGCGATCGCCATTAGCACCAATAGCGGGAAATTATTCCCTACCGATTGAAACCAGAAATATTGTTCTGTTAAAGACATACCCGCTGCTAACAATTGCGGCAAATAATTAATAACCGTAGTTACCACCTGAATTTCTGCCGAACTAAACGTCAGGCGGAGCATTTGAGCTGTTGCTAATGCTAGATCTGGGGATAATAAAATCGTTAGTTTCCCGATCGCTTCCCGGTTGATAGAAATTGTATCGCGTAAAGGTCGATCGAGTTCGCGATCGAGCGCGGGATAATGTTGTTTGACTAATTCGATCGATCGATCTAACTGAGTCAATCTGTGGTTAAAATTTGGCTCTACAGGTATTTCTAACCAACCAGCCAATAGCTCGTCACTCACTATCGCCGCCAACCATTGACTGCTATTGGGTGTCTGCAACAAATACCGTAACTCAGCTAATACCCGTTCGGCTGCAACCGTCGTCAACAGCGCGACTAATTCTCGAATAGCCGTTTGCGTGTTTGGTTCGATCGTAAAATTAAGTTGTGCCCCTTGACGATAGGCTCTAAGCAGCCGTAACGGATCGTCTACTAAGTTGAGTCTACTTACCATCCGAATCGTGCGATCTTGGATGTCCTGGGTGCCATTGAGGGGATCGA
>NZ_JANYJC010000099.1 GCF_025361915.1 Chamaesiphon sp. GL140_3_metabinner_50 | reverse complement strand
AAGATTATCAAATCCTCGGTACCGAAAAAATCCATTTCGACGATCGCGAACAAGCTCGGATTGCGCTAAGTCAGAAGTTTGGGAGCTAGGAGATGGGAGTTGGGAGATGGGAGATGGGAGAGGGGAGGTGTGGGGGGTGTGGGAAGTGTGGGAGGTGTGGAGAGTGTGGGAGAGCGGAACATGAAAAAGATATCAAAGACGCAAGCGTCCCTATTACTTCTTACTTCTTACTCCCATCTCCCATCTCCCATCTCCCATCTCCCATCTCCTAGCTCCCAAACTTCTGACTTAGCGCAATTCGAGCTTGTTCGCGATCGTCGAAATGGATTTTTTCGGTACCGAGGATTTGATAATCTTCGTGTCCTTTGCCTGCAATTAAGACACCATCGCCAGTTTTAGCGATCGCAATGGCGTGGGCAATGGCTTGGGCGCGATCGGCAATCACTTCAATGCCAGTTGTGCGGCTAATTCCAGCGACGACATCTTTGAGAATTTGGGCGGGATCTTCGGTGCGGGGATTGTCGGATGTTACCACTACTAAGTCGGCTAGATCGGCGGCAATTTTACCCATTTGGGGGCGTTTGGTGCGATCGCGATCGCCACCACAGCCAAATACACAAATTACTTTACCATGAATGAATGGACGTGCGGCACTTAGTAGACTTTCCAAACTATCGGGGGTATGGGCGTAATCGACGATCGTGGTGATATCTTGTTGGGGCGAGATTTGCACTCGTTCCATCCGTCCCGGTACGCCAGGGAAGTCGGCTACTGCGGCGACGATCGCGTCCAGAGCCATGCCCAGGTGCAAACAAGTCCCCACCGCAGCTAAGAGGTTTTCGAGGTTGTAGTCGCCAACTAGAGGGGAACTGAAGCTAATTTCGCCTTGGGGGGTATGGAGTTTTCCGGTAACTCCGGTTTGTTGGTATGCTAATTCGCTCGTCCACAAATCGGCGGTTGGATCGGTGGTACTATAGCTCCAGACTCGTGCGGATGGGATCTGACTAATTAGTCTTTTACCATACTCATCATCTAAATTGACGATCGCGCGTCCGGTAAGATACTCAGGACTAAATAATAGTGCCTTTGCCTGAAAATAATTTTCCATATTTTCATGATAATCGAGGTGATCTTGGGTGAGATTGGTAAATACACCTACCTCGAACGGACAACCCATGACTCTACCTTGATCCAATGCGTGAGAACTCACTTCCATAAGGGCCACTTGACTCCCCGCCGCTAGAGCCTGAGCTAGTTGCTGCTGGAGATCGACGGCAAAGGGGGTAGTGTGAGTCGCTGTTTTTTGATAACCTTGCCAACGGGTGTAAAGGGTACCGAGTAAGGCGGTGGAAACAGTAGCTCGATCGAGTAAATATTCGATAATGTGGGTGGTAGTGGTTTTACCATTGGTACCAGTGACACCAACCATTTTAAGCGTATGTGCGGGTCGATCGTAAAAGGTACCTGCTAGAACCGCACAAGCCGCTACCATATCAGCGGAAATCGTGACACAATCGGACGGATTTGGAGGATGTACGGTAGCGGCGGCGGGTGAAATGACTGCTCCAATTGCACCTGCGGCGAGCGCACCTTGCCAAAATTCTCCCCCATCGACGCGCGTTCCGGGCATCCCGATAAATAAGTCGCCAGCGGTACAAGCATGGGAGTTGGTTTTTAAGCCAGTAACTTCTAAGTCTAAATTGGGATGGCTGCTGGAATAGTCGATCTGACTCTGAGCCAAGAGTTCGCGGAGTTTCATAAGGGAGAGTAAGGAGTAAGAAGTAAGAAGTAAGGAGTAAGGAGTAAGGAGATATATTACTTTAAAGCCTAAAGCCGCTCAGTGAGCGACAGCCGTTGGCGTAGCCTGCCGTAGGCACACTGAAAGCCTAAAGCCTAAAACCTAAAACCTAATACCTCGTAAAATCTGTTGCACTTGAGAGATGCTAGCGCGGGGGGAGAAGCGGGGGATGAGTCGCTCGGTGCCATCAACTTCTAAACATAATACTGGGATCTCGTACTGATAGCGATCGAACCAGTCGGGATTGGTGGTAATTTCGCGAATTTCGAGCTGAATATCTAGATCGGTAATTTGTGCTAATTTCTCTTGCAAGCCTTCACACAAGTGGCAGCCGATTTTGCTGTACAAGATTAAATGCATGGGATTTATGCTCAACGATCGAACTTATTAAGTACAATACAATAGCTGGTTATGGGCAAGATCGATCGATTTAAACAGATCGGAAAACCCCTAATCACTCTACGGTGGTAAAGCCGAGTCACCCACTCCCTAATCTCCTGATGGAACTGCTATATATCGAAATACCTACCCCTGAAACCTGTCGCGTGCGATCGTGGTTGCAGCAAGACTGGCAGCCAGCATGGGGTGTATCCGTTATGACCTCTGAAGGGTTGAGATTGCAATTTCCACAAGTTGCGACAACTGGAGCCGAACCCGTCGCCGAATTATCGATTTTCGTGTGGTCTCTGCAACGGACTACTTATCTTAAAGTCTTTCGGTGGGCGGATCGAGAGTTAGAGGGGGAGAGTGCGATCGTTAAAGATTTAACCGCAAAAATTCGCCAAGCATTTCCAGTAACGCATCCCGCCCCACCAGCAATCGATCTCAGCCAGCAGTCGATTTTTGAGGCATTAGCACCTTACTATCCGACGACGGTTAAATATTTTCAAAAGATGCCCAACGGGGAGGCAGATCTTCAGCGGGTGTACTGGTGGGAAAAACGCTGGCGGGAAGGTGTCACCAATCCGCAACAGCCCAAACAAGTCGTGTTTCGATCGCCAGATCCCGCCCCATCGGCAGCACCAAAATACGATCTGATTTATATCGGTGGTGCTTTAGGTGTCGTTCACGCCGCAGTCATGGCGCGATTGGGTTATCGGGTATTGTTGCTAGAACGCTTACCCTTCGGGCGAATGAATCGGGAGTGGAATATTTCTCGCGATGAATTCCAACGACTGATCGATCTGAATTTATTTACCCCAGCCGAGTTTGAAAGTGTCATCGCGCGGGAATATGTAGATGGGTTTAGTAAGTTTTTTGATGCTTATAACCCAGCTAATTGTCAGGCAAAAGTACTTTCTACACCCACGGTATTAAATATTTGTCTGGATGCCGAGGCATTATTGCGCGTCTGTGGCGACAAATTGCGCCAAGCAGGTGGGGAAATTTGGGATGAGACTGAATTTAGCCGGGTGGATGTATCGGGGCTAGAAACGGTCGTGACCAGCCAGCATTTGCCGACTGGAGAAACCAGAATCGCACGGGGGCGATTGGTGGTAGATGCGATGGGTACGGCATCCCCCATTGCTTGGCAATTGAATGGCGTTCATGCTTTCGATAGTGTCTGTCCGACAGTTGGAGCGGCGATCGCCAGTGGCTTCGAGCCAGAGGTATGGGATGCTAAATATGGAGATGTACTATATAGTCACGGCGATATCTCGCGGGGACGACAATTAATTTGGGAATTATTCCCCGGTGCGGGTGAAGAAATTACGGTTTATTTATTCCACTACCATCAGGTAAACCCCGAAAATCCTGGCTCGTTACTTGAAATGTACGAAGACTTCTTCACGATTTTGCCAGAATATCGGCGGTGCGACATGGATAAATTAGTGTGGCGGAAGCCGACATTCGGTTATATCCCCGGACAATTTACCGTCACTAGTCGCGATCGAGTGGTAGCATTCGATCGAGTGATTGCGATCGGTGATGCAGCTTCCCTCCAATCGCCGCTAATTTTCACCGGATTTGGCTCTTTAGTTCGCAATCTCCCCCGCCTCACCCACCTGCTCGATACCGCACTCCAACACGATCTCCTCGATGCAGATTCGCTCGATCGGATTCGGGCTTATCAGAGTAATGTAGCGGTAACCTGGTTATTTTCTAAAGGGATGATGGTACCGACGGGGATGCAATTACCACCCGCACGCATTAATTCCACACTCAATACTTTCTTCGGCTTACTCGCCAACGAACCGCCAATAGTCGCCGATACCTTTATCAAAGATCGCACCGATTGGCTGACTTTTAATCGATTGGCTCTCAAAGCTGCGGGACAAAATCCGGCTCTACTCTGGTGGATCTGGCAAATTGCCGGATCTAAAGATATCTTCCGGTGGTTGGGAAGTTATATTATCTTTGGCTTAAATGCGATCGTCAATTTCTTATTTAGCAGTTGGATTCCCGCTCTAACCGTCCAAATTCAACCCTGGCTCGAAGCCAAATCGCCCCGAATGTGGCTGTGGCTATTAGCTTTTAGTTACAGCCTCAAAGCTGGTACCCAATCCGCACCACCACCGCCGCCTAGTTCTAAACTCGTTCCCGATTCGATCGCAGTAGGATCGTCGCGCTAGAATTACGATTCTCTTTCAGAGAGGCTTCTCTTCGAGAGGCTTCTCTTCGAGAGGCTTCGCCAACGCCAACGCCAACGATAATGCTCGCGAAGATTTAACTAAAGTTAATACTCAGACCTATTTCCAGCCAACATATACACTTAAATTAAGTTGAGGTTATATAGATGGCATACAATAATTTTACTTTGGAGTCAGTGAAAGACACGTTCGATCTAAAGTTGATAAGTAATCGGTTTTGTGAGCTTTTTCCTATTTGTGAGCCTCAATCAGAATTTTTAGCTATTTTTGATGAGTCATTTTCTCTAGCTGAGGTTGCAAAATCTGAGAAGGCTAAATCTGAGTTATTGGTTAGCCCGATTTTGGTTCAGGCAAGAAGATTAGTCGATAGACAAGTGCAATTGTTTTCTGGTGAGGAGTTTAATGTAGACCAGGAGAAGGGTTTGAATGGTTTCTGTGATTTTCTATTTAGCAAGTCTGAAGATCGATTTACGATCGATGCTCCGGTATTAATGCTGGTTGAGGCTAAACGAGGTGAGATTGAAAGTGGATTGGGTCAATGTGTCGCTGAAATGGTAGCAGCTCAAAGGTACAATCAGCTTAAAAATAGCAGTATTCCAGTTATTTATGGTTGTGTAACTAGTGGTACTCTATGGCAATTTCTCAAATTGGCAGACAACGATGTCACGATCGATCCTACTAACTATCTGGTTACACCCGTCCAAAAAATTCTCGGTATCCTCAAGTGGATATTAAGTCAGTAAACTACTAATGACTCATTAGACTTCCTGCAAAAGTCAGGCTTTAGGCTTTTGCCATGTGGCTACGACAGAACCCCGACTTCTTTGAGAAGTCGGGGTTCTGGGTTTCAAGAATTTTTGGATGTCTTAACCGTTCGCGATCGATTGCCATAACGCACTCCTCCGACCCGAACCACTGTGTCTGAAAATCCTGACAAAGGAACTGGGTGTAAAGATTGAGTTAATATCAATTGCGCTAATATCGCATGTTTGGGATTGTGAGGAGCGATCGCGCTTGTTGGCAATACATCCTAATAACCTTGCTATGGCAGTTACTCCAGCCATTTAGCCCTCTCAGTAACGATCGGCTAGATAACGTAAAATCCGATACATTACTTGCTAAGTAGCAGAAGTGACCGTAATATAAAAGTATGAACGGTTTTGAAAGCAGCTTTCCACAAGCGTTTCGAGCGATAGTTGGGTGTTATATCTGACAAACTTGCCGGACGAGCGAATTAACTTTCGAGCATGGATAAGCAAATACAAAACAACCCGCTAACAGTTCGACGATCGAAAAGTGAAATCGTCGATTGGGAGCACTAGACTCAGCAACCATCACTTTTGAGTGGAGCTTGTTAACGAGTTATCAAAAAAAACACTGTCAAAAGTATACACTACTCAACTCAAAATAGAAAGTCAAAACGTATGAATTTCACTACTAAAATCGCTCTCGCTCTCGTTGCTACTACTGCTGGTTTTTTCCCAATGGTAGCTAATGCTAACCCAAGTACTGGTTCTACGGCTGCTGCGGTATCGATCAAATTCCAAAAAAGCGGTGGTAATGGTGGCTTCACCATCACCCCTGGTAGCACTGCTACTGGTGGCGGTAGCGGCATTCAAGAACTCTCTGCTGCTGTAGCTACTGGCGAAACCAGCGCGATTGCTGAAGCGAACAGCAACAAGCAAGGTACTAGTGCTACTGCTAACGGCTATAGCGCACCTGTAACTCTCTCCTACGAAACTTTCAACAATCTAACTAAAGTTAAGGCTAGTTCAGAGTCTACTGCCTACAGTGAATTCAAAGCACAAGCAGCGATCGACTTTGCTGCTGGTCAAAAAAATTCACAATCGGCTTCCTTATTTGAAGCTGAAAGACTCAGCCTCACCACCAAAGGCAAAAAAGTCACTAACTTGACTACAGAAGCGATCGAAGCTGCTAAATCTAGTTCTAGCAGCGACGCTAATGTGAAATTAGTTGCTAGCTTAAACGCTAGTGCTTCACAAAGTGCTACTAACAAACAGTCCGGTTCAGCTTCTTTCAGCGCGGTAGGTACTAACTATCAGTACACTGGTTCTTCTGCTGGTTTACAGTTCCTCCCCGCAGTTGTCAAATAGTAATTCAATCGCGCCGACTCTCGACCTCATCTTGAGTCGGTGCGACGACATTCACGATTTACAGCTAATTTATCCATCGCTAGTTTAGTTCGCCACAGGTATCGCCGAACGAACGTTCAAAGTGGTGGATATTTTTTGTCCGAACTCAACTTGGCGATCGCGACGACTTTTTTAAGTATGACTGCACGATTATTAATTTATCTTCAAGCTGCTACCAAATTAGGATCTTACCCGATCGCGCTGTTCGTTTGGGCTGTAGTACTCGCGAGTAACGTTCTGGCTGCGGCTCCAACTGCCGAGCCAACTAGCGATTTATTCGACAGTAACAGTATTTCACTCGATCGAATTTTCAATAAATCCGATCTCCAAACAGAGAAAGCCAATGTTGCCGGGAAAGCAACTAAGCTCCAGCCAAAACTGCCACCGAGCGAACTTCAGGCACAGGCACAGGTAGTCCCTGTAACCAATCTCATCCCGATTTTTACCCTCTCCACACCGATTTCCATCCCAGCCATACCTCGGATCGATATCACCAACCCACTGAACTTGCTGCTTACGCCAGAGTTAATCGTCGCACCGAATAATACGCCAGCCGTACGATCGCCAAATGCGCCGACGCAACCAGATCCGCGATTTATCCTCCCACCTCGCGCACTCGATCCGACTACAGTCGATCCGTTCTCGACGCAATTTATCCTTAATGGGGATAAAATCTCGCACTTTACACCGACGATCGTTAAAACTGGCTATGAATCGGGGAATTTTCGGACGAGCGACCTCAATTTTAATGTCTATAAAGTCATTAAAGCCGAAAATATTCAAAGCGTCACCAAAGATGTGGTGTTGCGCGTCGATAGCCAAGTCGAATCTGTCGGCGTGCGGAGTATCGAGCGTCAGCGCGATCTGACTGTTGCTGTATCCAAGCCCCAGACATTACTCGGCGTGCGCCAACAAATCAGTCTCGACGGCGATTGTCTGGATGGTTCGGGACGAACTTGTACGTTTCTCCCCGGACTGAAAATCGATGAATCCAATCTCAATCGCCAACTCCAGCCGACGGGAGTAACTGTGACTTCGCAATTTGGCGATGTAATTTCCCCCGCATCGGTAGCCGCAATTAGAGAGCCAGGATTTCAAGGTGGTGCCAATGGTGAGAACTATGGTATCGATCTTACCGTCCCCGCGATCGGACTAGTTACAACTCCGTGGTCTGCTAATCCCGTCTCTACAGGCAGCCGTCGGGAAGATATTACGGCTGGCGTGGCGGTCAATTACACGCGGATGAATCAGAATTTAGCTACTAATGGCGTGGAATCGGTCTTGGGACGGACGATTCGATCGGCTGCCTTTATTAAAGACGATCGCAATCTGTCGGTCAATCTCGGTGTGGTCGCTCTCGGTCAGGTATTACCAGAAGCTAAACCCAGTATCGCTGCTGGTGAGCCAGGAACGCGGATCGTCGTCAATCCCAATCTCTACCGTGCGGCTAACGCGATTAGAATTCCCGAAAACAGTCAGACTGTCTTTCAAACGGGGACGGGTTATGCCATCAGTCGGGGTGCCGATCCCAAAATTCCGCCAGCAGCCAGTCATCAAGCGATTTGGATCGGGTTGTCTCCCGTCGTCGAGCGGCAAGTCGTTCGCGATTATAACTATGTCACGCGCCGCGCGCCCCAGATCGTCCAAAGTGGCGGTGGTGAGGGTGGTAGCCTGCCTGTTGCGGTAAATCTGAATAATTTTGGGTTTAATTCCGGCAGCTTGCAAAATGTTTACAGTCAAGGCTATGTCACCGTTTACAATCGAGATGTCGATCGCGTCGATGTCGAGACACTGCGCCAACGCACCGATTATTATCCCCATGTGAGTTTTACGGGGACGAGTTTGACGGAAAATAGCTTATGGCGGTACTATACAGGCGCGATCGCCAGTCTCAGCTCTGGGACGCAAGCACAGCAAAATATCAAAGCTTATATCGGCACCGATTACGCTGTCGTCAATCCACGCGGTTTTAGCTACAATTTCGGCGGCATCGGCTATCTCAATCCCGATCCGGAATATGCCACCCAATTATTCGTCAATACAACTCAAGCGATCGCCCTAGGATCTAACCCCCGCAACAATATGACGATCGGGGTCAATGCTAATTATATCGTCGATGGCTCGATGACGATCCAGTCACTCCCCGTGCGATCGACACAAAGTTTTGTCAATGCGGGGCTAAATGTCAATATCGGCGATGTGTCGATCGGCGGTACGCAGTTTATCGGGAATATCTTACCCGAATCGACCGATAGTAAAACCCTATTTAATGTCGGCTGGAAAGTGAACGATCGCTTAAATGTCGGCGCGTTTTATACTGTTGCCGATCGGAATATCTCCACCAATCCCTATGGTGCCAATCTCAGCTACGCTCTCGATCCCAGTGCTGATTCCGTGCTGTATCTAGGCTGGAATGCTGCCGAAATCGATTTTCGGCGCACCCTCGGCTCAACATCAAATATCTACCGCGATAATACCTTTACCTTGTCAATCCGCTACGGATTCTAGCAACTGAGATTATGCCGATCGGCAGATAACTATTGCTAGCCGATTGGATAAGCTATAGATAAGCCGATCGGGCTGTCGATTTTTAACTGCGATAAAAAGAGATGAAAGATCCAGAACTGAATGAATTAATAGATAAAGATATCGATGAAGATGCTTATCGATCGGAGGTTAATGGCGATGAGGCTGTCGGTGGTAGTACCGCAGTTCCCAGTCAAAACGACACCGAAGAACTAGCACAGGCTGTAGGCATCGAGATCGAGGAAGGATCGCCACTAGCAATTGAAGAAACCATCGAACGCCGCGATCGCGATCGCTGGGAACTAGACCCCGATTCAGCCGCAGCAGAATAAAATCGATCCCCCCGTCCCCCGAACTCCGAACTCCCATCTCCCATCTCCCATCCCCCATCCCCCATCGTCCCCAATATTTGAACTACCAAAATACTGTTGGTACTCATCCCCACTCAGGTTAAGATGTGTAAATAAACAAATGAAAATTGAGCGATCGCAGGTTTAGTCGATCCTAAATTCTCGTCATCCACTATTTACTTCCTATCTTCACCAGAACATGACCGATCGCAGCTTACCGTTAACCGTTGAAGATCTCACCATTCCAACGATCGACTGGTCGGTGGGGATGGGTTATCGACGACTCAAAGCCGCGACGATCCTGGGGGGATTGTGGATGGGCGTAGCGGCTCTACATTTAATTAGTTGGGGCTACCTCGTCGCCTGGGCGATATCGAGTGTATTTTGCGTCAGAGCATTGCGACTGGTAGCTACTAAAATTGCTCCACCGCCCGTATTTATTCCACCCCAGACTTATCCATTTATTTCGCTGGCGATTGCGGCTAAAAACGAAGCGGCGGTAATTACCAACTTGGTTGAAAGCTTGTGTAATCTGAAATATCCAGCCGATCGATATGAAGTCTGGGCGATCGACGATAATAGTACCGATCGGACACCAGAAATTCTAGACGATCTCGCCCGCAAATATCCGCAACTCCAAGTATTGCATCGCACCGCGCACCAGACTGGCGGTAAATCTGGCGCGCTCAATCAAGTTCTGGCACTCATGCAGGGCGATCTGATCGGTGTATTTGATGCTGACGCACAAGTTACGCCCGATTTTCTCGATCGCGTTGTCGCTCACTTCCAAACCGAATCTGTCGGCGCAATTCAACTTAGGAAAGCCATTACCAACAGCGAGACTAATTTTCTCACGCGCGGACAGCGGGCAGAAATGGCTCTAGACGCTTATCTCCAACAACAACGTACAAACAGCGGTGGCGTAGGCGAACTACGCGGTAACGGTCAATTTGTCCGCCGTACGGCGTTAGCTAGTTGCGATGGTTGGAACGAACAGACAATTACCGACGATTTGGATCTGACGCTGCGGTTGCATCTGACTGGGTGGGATATTGAAGTCATGTCTTATCCGCCAGTCGGGGAAGAAGGTGTGACGACAGTTACCGCCTTGTGGAATCAACGCAATCGCTGGGCAGAAGGCGGATTTCAGCGGTATCTCGACTATTGGGAACCGATCGTCAGCAATCGGATGGGGACGAAAAAAACCCTCGATCTGATTTCATTTTTATCGATTCAATATTTACTCCCACCTGCCGGAATCCCTGATTTTCTGCTGGCAGTTTGGCTCAAACATCCACCGCTATTGCTGCCGATGACGGCGACATTAGGCGTGGCTCTGCCGTTGTGGGCGGCTTGGGTAGGTTTGCGGCGCAGTTATCAACAGGCGGGGACGATGGTGACTCCCGCGACGCTCCTCGTTCAAACGGCGATCGGATCGTTATTTATCCTCCATTGGCTGGTTGTCATGCCATTTGCGATCGCCCGGATGGCAATTTTTCCCAAACGCCTCAAATGGGTCAAAACCCTCAGACAAGCCGATTTACCAACTATTGTAAAAAAAAATACAGAATACTGAGAAAAAATAACCAATAATACGTCGGTTATTGGGCATACTTAGTATAGATAGATAGATCCTTACTTAGACCATTAGCTACGATCGAAGGGTGTGGCACAATAAATGGGTGGGTCTAGTATCGCAAGTTGCTAGTCATAACCAAGGTTAAAGATTTGGGGATTAGGGATTGGGGATTGGGTATTAGCGATGGGCTAAAACCTTGCTTGGTGAAACACTCTGGCCAGAGGGAACCTCCGCGCGATCCGATCCGCAAAACCTAATAGCTAAAACCTAACACCAATACCACTAAAAACCCATAGACTCGCACCTTAGGTTAATATCTTCATCCGCCCCTCACTCACTCGTTAGCGCAGCCTCTCATTAGAGAATCGATTACTCATGCAGGACTCTCGCGAAATTGATTATTTCGGACAACGCATTCTTCAGATCGTCCAGCCCCTAGCTGCTGGCGAAGATCGAACAGAAGTGCTAGCTCTTTTAGCTCAATCGATTGCTAACAACTTTGCAGCAGATGGCTGCTGGATTCTACAGTATAATTCTCCAGATACTGTCAGAGTTGCTGCTAGTGCCTGTATTAGCCATCGGACTAGCTCGATTTCCGAGCGACTCCCAACGTGCGAAATTCCCGTCGCACCGACACCAATTCAGTGGCGGATGCCCTTGCTGCCCGATTATCATGTGACGATCGTGGAAACTCGCAACCAGGCTCAGGTGACTGGCTGCGTAATTCTGGCGACTAAAGGCGTGGAATGGTATCGAGAAACCAAGTTAATTTTACAGATAGTGGCTGATTATGTAGGCGTTGCGCTGATTGAAGTAGATCTTCAGTCGCAAGCCAAAATCGCCAGCGTTTATCCATTATTACACCAGCGGCTAACTCAAGCGATCGTCGAAAAACAGCCGATGGATCGGTTGTTTGAGGTGGCTGTATCGGATATGGTACTGGCATTAGAACTCAAACGAGGATTGGTACTGACGCTTAAAGCTGGTAACAAGCAGCCCGCACAGCCGATCGAAATAGCGGCTCCAGTACTACCAGAACCCGATTTACCCTTTGAAGTTTCCGAATGGGATCGCCCGGTAAATTCGGAACCAACGAGCGGGCAAACAGCAGCAGTGGATCGATCTTCGGTGGCGACAAGCATCCAAACAGATCGCCACACAGGTGGCTTGACACCTGCGGTAAAACAGATTCAAGTGCAAATCGTCACCGAAATTGATGTGCGCCCAGGCGAGCGACACTCATTACCGCCGTCTTTTTTACTCGAAAATTCGCAATTGTGCAAAGCTGCGCTGGCAAATGCTCCCAATCCCACGATCTTTGATGGGCACGATCTCGATAGTACATCGATCGATCGACTAATTTTTCAAGACGATCGCCTACCGAGTATTGCGATGATTCCGCTGATGGGCACCGTTACGCCAGATCGCCAACCCGCTGATGCGGTGTGGGGCTGGTTGGTACTCCAACACGATCGTTCTCGCCAGTGGCATCCCGTCGAATTAAAATTACTCCAGGCGCAGATTTTACAAATCGCCCTAGCTAGAATTCAACGCCGCGCCCTCAAACAAGCGCGAAATGCGATCGCCAACCGGACATCTCAAGTGCAAACCAGCCTGCAACTTCAGGCAAAGCTACACGATGTCGGGCGCAAGCGGATGGAGAAATTGCGCCAAGCCAACGATTTTAAAGATGAGTTTATCAGTACGATCGGTCATGAATTACGCACGCCGCTGACGAGTATGTCGTTAGCGATTAAAATGTTACGTCAGGCAGATGTCGATCCCGCCCGTCGCGAACAATATCTCGATATCCTCGAAGAGCAGTGTCAGCGCGAAATTAAACTAGTTAACGATATCCTCAAACTCCAACAGTTGGAATCGCACCAATTAGAATTTCGTCCTCAGCAAATTGGCATCGATAGACTTGTTTCCGAGCAAGCGACGATTGTTGCCGAGCGGTGGCAACAGAGTAAGGAAATTGAGTTATCGCTGCACTTACCATCGACATCATCCCAAATCGAAACCGACGCAGATAGTCTCAAACATATTATTGAAGAATTACTGATCAACGCTGGTAAATTTGCCATCCCCAAAACGATGGTAGAAGTCTGGTTGACGATCGAACCAGAACGTGCGATCTTTAAGATTGCCAATTTGAGTAAGCCAATTGCTAGCGCAGATCTGCCGAATTTATTCGAGCGATTCCGGCGGGGTGAAGGCGTTACCCAACAGGCGATCGCGGGTACTGGTTTGGGCTTGGCACTAGTTAAATCGATGGTAGACCACATTCAAGGTACGATTGTAGTAGAAAGTACTGCGGTAGAACCAGCCATCGCCAAAACTAGTTTCACTGTCGCCATTCCGACAGTACTCGAACGTCATTAGATTGAGGAAACCCCTATGCGGATCGGACAGCAAGTCTCGCCAGTTTTGCCCAGATTGGTAGCCGCCGAGCCGATCTCACCCATCCGGCAATTTCGCTGGCAAAAATTACCGTATTCACCTCAAGCCAGACAGTTCGATATTTTTACCGCAGCAATTGGCTTAGGGTTAAATCTGCTGCGCGATGTGGTTTTACCTACTAAAAATCAGCGATATCACAGTCGGCGCGCTCAAAAATTAGTCGATACCGCGATCGGATTAGGGCCGACTTTTATTAAGATCGGTCAATCTTTATCGACTAGAGTTGACTTTTTTTCACCGATTTATACCGAAGCACTGAGTCAATTACAAGATCGAGTGCCAGCTTTTAGTGTCGAAGAAGCGATTGTAATTATCGAGACAGAATTAGGCACTTCGATCGACACATTATTTGCCCAATTCGATCCGATTCCCATTGCAGCAGCTAGTTTGGGGCAGGTACATCGAGCTAAATTGCGGAATGGTATAGATGTGGTAATTAAGATCCAGCGTCCGGGTTTACAGCAATTACTCGAACTCGATTTTAAGGTAATTAATAAGTTGTTCTGGTGGATCGATTTATTATTACCTAAAAAACGATCTGCCGAACTCCGCGCCATCCATCAAGAATTTTTTACCCTGCTGTTTCAGGAGATTAACTATACCAACGAAGGTCAAAATGCCGATCGCTTTCGATCGAACTTTAAAGATAGTCAACAAGTTATCGCGCCAGAGATTTATTGGGAATATACCACCGATAAGGTATTAACAATGAGTTATTTACCTGGCATTAAAATTGACGATCTGGCAACCCTATCAGCTTGTGGATTCGATCCTAAGCAAATCAATCAGCTCGGAATTTGTTGCTATCTCAAACAACTATTAGTAGATGGATTTTTTCAAGCCGATCCGCATCCCGGTAATATGGCAATTATGGCAGATGGCAAATTAGTCGTCTACGATTTCGGGATGATGGTAGAGTTAAAACATATTTCTACCGAACGGACGATCGAGACATTTTGGGCGGTAATGAAGAAAGATAGTGAAGCTGTTACTAATAACTTAATCGAACTAGGATTAGTCGAAGAAGTTGGAGATATGCGCCCGATTAAACGCGTAATTGAGTTCATGCTAGAACGCTTTACCGATCGACCTGTAGATGTTAGGGAATTCGAGCAGATTAAAAGTGAAATAACTACTCTCTTCATTCAGCAACCCTTTCAAATGTCCCCAGAGATGAGCTTTATTCTCAAAGCTTTATCTACCCTCGATGGCATTGCCCGCACATTAGATCCTGAATACAATTTAGTCGTTGCAGCCCAACCATTCGTCCGCAGCTTTGCAGTGACCGAGCGCGGTAATATTGTCGGTAAATTAAGCAAGCAAGCCGTTAGTTATCTCAAAGATAAATTAACTAAGCCTAATGCCAACAAGCTCCAAATTCATCATTTAGAACAACAATTAGAACAGCAAGAAATTGAAGCATTAATGCGATCGCAAATAACCGATCGATCGATTAAACGGTTGCATTTAGTCATTCGCAATCTCAGCTATTTATGCTTGACGAGTTTCAGTGCGATCGCCACAATCTTGCTGAGTTCTGCCTATCCAACGTGGTCTTTATATTTATTGGGTATTACCGGATTGGGTGGATTAATTTGGTTACTGTCTTTATTAAATATACTTATTAAAAGTAGATTTACCAATTAAGATTAAAACTAATAATTGTGATTCCTAAAATTTTAAATCAGTCAGATGGTAAATGGGTATTTGAAGATTTAGCTCAAATGCTCTCGCGATCGTTATGGGTAGATATTAGCGAAACTCCTGGCGATCTTAACTATATTCTTGGTACCGAGTCAGAATTAGTAACCAGTCAGATCGGCAGCTTTATCCCCTTGAAATCGATCGAAATTGCCGCAGACAAAAGAGAGATCGAACAAAAATTCAAAGCTTTTGGCGTTAACAGACCCAAGACATTTATTTTAACATCAATTAAAGATGTAGAATCGATTTTAACCACCCATAATAGCAATCGCTGGATTCTCAAATACCCCACCGGATGCGGCGGTATGAATCACCGATTAATCGAACATACTAGCGAAATTCCCGAACATTGGCCGCAACCATTTCTGATTCAAGAATTCATCGAATCGGTTGAGCCAGCAGTGTATCGATTTTATTGCGTAGATGGTAATTTATTTGGATTTAATGCCAGAAAATTCGCCGATCCAAATATCTCAACTCCGTGGGTATCTCATGCTAACGGTGCTAGATACAATTATGAAGAAACTCCACCTCCAGCCGCGATCGAAGTTGCCACAGCAGCTCTAATGGCAACGGGTTTATACTATAGTTTTGGCGCGGTAGATTTAGTTAAAGATATTCACGATCGCTGGTACGCACTCGAAGTCGGCACCGATGGCATTTATAATCATGTCGATCGAGATATCGATAATAATGCAGTATTAGACGAACTCAACCAACGACTCGCGATCGCTTTTTGGAAAAGACTCGGAACACCACCGTGGGGGAAAAGTTGGCAGTACCGAGGATGAATATCCGATCGAATTTAGCAACTAGGTATAGACGCTTCAATCGCTTGGCAGAGCGGATCTGAGGATCTTATAGCTGAAATACACCAGACTTACTATCTAAAAATATGTCAATTTGGAAATATTAGTTGATTAAGATTGGTCGATCGCATCTTCAATTTCAGCTACCGTAATATCCTCTCGATCGGATTTAGCATAAATTAACAACAGATAAACACTCTCAGGCGAAACGAGCTGATAGATTAATCGATAACCGCCACTCTTACCCGTGAGAATATCGCTATTTCTAGCTCTAACCTCAAACACAACAAAATCCATTCCAGCAATGCGATCTCCAATTACTTCGCCAGATTCTAAAGCTTCAAAGATCGGCTGAATATCTGCTAGAATTTTGCGATAACGTTTAGAAAGATCCTTAAATCGACGTTTAAATGGTAACGTCATCAAAACTTTAGTCATATTCTAGCTATCCAAATCGTTCCAGAGTTGGGACACCGGATAGACATCTCCAGTTTTAACCGCCCGAATAGATTCCCGTAAATCTGCCAAAATTTGAGATTTTGGCTCATTTTCGTCGATAGGATCTACCCCACTTTCATCTCGTTCTGATAATTCAGTAGGTGGAATTTTGCCTAACAATTCATACCACAGATCGATCGGGATAACTGCTTCAATTTTATCTCCGCGATCGTTTGTGATGTATTTAATATTTTCGATTTGTGAAATATTCATATTTTCTGTCGATCGTTAAATTCCGATTTTAACACAATAATCTAATCGTCAATGTTTTTACATGCCTGAGATTGCGCGTTAGAAGAGTATTGATGCAAGAAAGATAGTATTTGATGATTGATGGGTGTAGGGGATTTCATGGAAGTCGTTTTTGTTCTAACTTCAGCTTCTCACGAACTCCTACCTGTTGTCTAAATTTGGCTCTAGCTCTGCTGTTTAATCACTTGTGCCTGGCAGTCAGCACCCTGCCAGTCAATCTAATTTTACATTCCAAATAGCTGTCCTAACGCGATCGATTGTGCTGCTGCCATTTGTCCGTAACAGAATACGCACGGAATTTCTGGTGGTAAAAGTGGCGCGAAATCTGCCATTAAATAAGGACTGCCATAAATAACTAATCCCTGTAATTGTCCGTTAGCTACTAACTGTTGAAATAATTGTTTCGCCACAGATGTAATTCCCAACCCGCCCGAAAATGGACTTGTCCGAATGAAAAGTTGCAAGATAGCTGAATCTTCAGGCGCGATTGTAATCGTGGGGCTATGACGGTTAATAAGCTGAAGTTGATAGCCGAGTTTGGTGGGAACAGTCACGGCTGGAGTACTACGACTGAGGAAGGTAGTATCTAAAATCTCTTCCAGCACGACGATATTTTTGCCAGAGCTGGGCTTGAGGGGTAGATTGCCCTGAGTGACGATCGAATCTTGTAATATATGCTTGGCAACAGCCATCGTTTGCGGTTGGGCGAGGGTGGTAAAAGCGGCGGGTTGACTATTGACAGGCGATTGAGTGAGGGTGACACCATCCCAATTTTGGAACAACTTCTGTTTGGATCTCCAAATCCGCCCGACGCTCTCTTTAATTCGTTCGGCACTAATCAGCCCCGACTCTACCGCATGACACACAGATTGAATTGCAATTTCGGGATCTACAGGCATCAAAATAATGTCCGAACCAGCCGCCACCGCCATTACAGGCGCATCATCCGCCCCATAGCGATCGGCAATCGCCCCCATTACCAGCGCGTCAGTGCTAATCAACCCTTCAAAGCCTAGATTATGTCGTAATTCCTCAGTCATAATTCTGGGCGAAAGCGTTGCTGGCAGTTCGGAATCGAGCGCGGGAATCATTAAATGGGCACTCATGACACTATCGACACCCGCCTGAATTGCCGCTTTGAATGGGGGGAACTCGATCGAGTCTAATCGTGCCCGATCGTGGGGTATTACGGGCAACTCCCAGTGCGAATCTACGCCTGTATCCCCGTGACCGGGAAAGTGTTTGGCGCAGGTTAAAACGGGATATGCTGCCGCTCCGCGAATGTAGGCAGTGACTAACTGACTGACAATTTCGGGAGTTTCCCCAAAAGCCCGAATATTAATCACCGGATTGGCGGGGTTATTATTAACATCGACTACCGGAGCCAAAAGCCAATTTATGCCCACTGCTAGAGCCTCCTGGGCCGTAATCGCACCCATTTTTCGGGAGTACTCGATCGCTTTTGGTAAATCTGTCTGGGCGATCGCATTGAGAGCCATTGGCGGCGGAAACCAGGTACCACCTGTAAACCTTTGTCCGACCCCTTCTTCGATATCGGCGGCGATTAGCAAGGGATAAGTCGCCCAGGCTTGTAATTGTTGAATTCGCAGTGTCAATTCGCTAGCATTCCCACCCCAAAAAATTACCCCACCCACACCGAGATCGGCGATCCAGTGTTTGAGTGTAGCTCGATCGCGTTCGCCAAATTCGGGATACTGGATCTGATGGTCGAATAAATGGCTGGATGCTCTGACTACCACCATTTGAGCGACTTGTTGAGCGAGGTTTAATTTGTTTAAATCGGGGAATTGCATGGTAGGGATAGGGGGTTGTCAGCAAGCTAAAATCAAACATAGCACAAAGCCGTCGATTCTCCGTAGGAGAGGCTCCTAGTGTTGTTGGCGTAGCCTCGCCTTTGGCGATATGAAGTCGTAGCGTAGCGTCTCCGTAAGGAGAAGTACGCCAACGGTTGCGGGATACATCCCCAGCTAAATTTACCAATCGGATCGAATCTTTCCAAGTTCTTGACTTTTGGGTTCTATACTGAATTTCAGTAAGTTAAATCGATGGAGTTTCTACACCATGCAAAAGTCAATCAAATTAGCTATTGCTTCGATGTTAATCGGTACGATCGGTATGGCAGCTATCCCCGCTGGTTATGCTAGTGCGGCAACTGCTAACGGCAACAAAACCACAGTTGAAGCAGGACACTCAACATTAGTATCCCTAGCCAAGAAGAAATCCTCAAAAATGAAACCGAAAAAAGTTAGTTCGATGAAAAAACGCTAGGTTTTAGCGAGTAGTCTAAACATTATTTAGATCGGAAATGGGTAGTTGGATCGTAAAGCAACTACCCAAATTTTTATGGCTGGTAACTTCAATCCGACCATGATGGCGAGTAATAATGTCTTTGACGATCGCCAGTCCCAAACCAGAACCGCCTTCCCATTGAATTCGAGATGTATCCGCTCGCCAAAACCTGTCGAAAATTTTAGGCAAATGTTCCGTAGCGATGCCGATTCCAGTATCTTCAATCCGGACTAAAATCGAGCGACGAGATCGCTGTATTTCGATCTCGATCGAGCCGCCAATGCGGTTATAAAAAATTGCATTTTCGATGAGATTGGTAAGAACTCTTTGTAATTGCAATTCATCTCCGAGTACTAGCAAATTCTCTACAACATTACATTTAATTTTAATTTGCTTGAGATCGGCAATAGCTTGATGGCTATCGATCGCATCTGCTAAAATTTTACCAAGATCGACAATTTCTGTCGGCGATCGATCTGCATTACCATTATTACGAGCCAGCCAGAGCAAATCTTCGGTCAATCGGCGCATCTGCATCGCCGCACTTTCGATCGATTGAAACTTATCAATATCCCCAGCCCGAATTCCTGCTGGATATTTCAGCGCAACGCGCGTATTGCTGACGATCGCCATCAATGGACTGCGTAGTTCGTGAGACGCATCGGCGGTAAATTGTTGCAACTGTTGAAAACTATCTTCTGCGGGTTTCATTGCTTGTGTTGTTAGCCAAATTGCGCCGCCACTACTGAATAGTAAAGTTAAACCAATCCCCCCAATTAAACCCAAATCTAGCTTGTGTAAACTGGCATCGATCGCCGCTAGAGAGTGACTCGCTCGGAGGTAACCGACTGTTCGATTAGTCTTGTTTTCGACTAGTGGTAATGTGACGTACTGAAAGCGAGGATCGCCAGATCGAACTTGTTGAAAATTTTGGAAGGATAATGGTAAATCGGCATCGAGCTTACCTAGCTTACTCAATTGATTGCCCTTGAAATCGAATAGTTCTAAATTATCTTCTGGGCTGAGTACCGGAATACTTAAATTCATCCGATGCCGATCGGTCAACTCTCGGTCGAACATCAGTCGATCTTCATCTAGTTCGACATTATCGATCGCATTCTCGGCTACTACTGACAATCGATCGATAATTTTTTGATGTAAAATGCGATCGAACAGAATGCGGACTCCCACAGCAAATACCAATAGCATCAAACTGATGACCGCTAGATAATTAAGAGATAATCTCAGCCTGACTCGATCGAAGATAAGTAGTTTCATGTCAGAACTCGCAATCGATAGCCCATTCCATAAATAGTTTCAATTGGGTTGATTTTATAACCCAAGTCTTTTAATTTGCGGCGTAAATTTGTCAGATGAGTTTTAACTGTCTCTTCCCCAGACAAGCGATCGAATTCCCAGAGTTTGTCGATTAATACCGATTTGGTAATTACCTCTTGGGGATGGCGGAGAAAATAATCTAAAATAACGTATTCTTTGGGAGTCAGGGAGAAGGGGGTATTGCCATAGAAAACCTGACATGTGGCTGGATTGACGTGGAGATCGCCGTAGGTGAGTATCGACGAGCGAATTTCTGGACTGCGACGGGACAAAGCTCTAATCCTGGCGGCAAGTTCGTCTAAATCGAAAGGCTTGACTAAATAGTCATCGGCTCCAGCATCCAACCCCACCACTTTATCGGCGATCGTATCTCGTGCTGTGAGCATTAAAATCTGGGCGGTACAACCATCCTGGCGCAAGCGGCGGCAGAGTTCGATCCCATCTAGCCGAGGCAGCATTACATCTAGTAACATCAAATCGTATACTTGCGATCGGGCGTATTCCCAGCCCCGCACGCCATCCTCGGCAAGATCGACAATGTGCTGCTGGTGCCGCAGATCTTCGGCTAAAGGCTTCGCAATGCGGAGATCGTCTTCGACTACTAAAATTCTCATGATGAATATTCGAGTGTAGCAATTCGATAAAACGATTGTAGCGAAAAATTTTGGATGAGAGCAAAATTCGATTCTCTTTCTCCAGAGGCTACGCCAACGAGCCGATCTCTGGCTATGTCACGCACCGCTACGCCCCTAATCTTTTCGATAATTGTTAAAATATAAGTAAGTATAAATTTCTCAACATAGGTCGCTACGAGGTATTTATTTAAAGATCTCGACGATCCTGGCAAAATGCAAAGACGAACTCTATTATCGGCGGCACTAGTACCGATCGGTACTGCCAGCGGGCTTTATTTTTTATCCACACAATCACCCCCAATGACGAAGACACAAGGCGAATTTGAAGTTACGAAGACTGATGCAGAGTGGAAGGAAATCTTAACTCCAGAACAGTTTAATGTATTGCGGAAACACGGTACAGAGCGTGCTGGTACCAGTATTTTGGATAAAGAGTACGGCAAGGGTCAATTTGTCTGTGCTGGCTGCGAGTTGCCGCTATTTGTCTCCGATACCAAGTTTAATAGTGGCACGGGTTGGCCGAGTTTCAACGATCCGATTCCTGGTGCGATCGAAACTTCCGTCGATAAATCATTCTTCTCTACCCGTACCGAAGTCCATTGCCATCGCTGCGGCGGACATTTAGGACATGTATTTGAAGATGGGCCAAAACCCACCGGACTGCGCTACTGTATGAACGGCATCTCGAAAGTTTGTTGCGGCGTAATGGCTATTTTAGGTTAATAGCAGGGGACGATTACCTAACGGTAGGCTGCGCCAACGATCGTCCCCTTTTTCGATCCGATCGAAGTGAAGATATGATAATACTTCCCCACAGTTATTCTCCGATTGGTATAATAAAGATATCGATAAAATTCGATCGTACCGATAAGGATCGATCGTTGGCGCAGCCTACCGTTAGGTAATCGCTTCAACCTAATTATCGAACTAATTACGCATCGATACTGATGAGGTAAATTATGACGCAAACTGCCGCCGATTGGATGAATAGTGATGTCTTGACTGTTACTCCTAGTACTCAACTATCAGATGCAATTAAACTATTAGTCGATCGCAAGTTGACTGGTTTGGCAGTAGTCGATGACGATAGCAAATTAGTCGGCATCCTTTCTGAATCAGATTTAATGTGGCGCGAAACAGGAGTCGAACAGCCACCATATATGATGTTTTTAGGTGGTGTAATTTACTTCCAAAATCCAGCCACCTACGATCGCGATTTGCATAAGGCTCTGGGGCAAACAGTGGGTGAAGTAATGACAGGTCATCCCATCTCAATTCACCCTGATACCACACTCCCAAATGCTGCCAGAATCATGCATGAGAAAAGAATCCATCATTTACCGATCGTGAATGCTGAAAATTGTCCGATCGGCATGATTACTCAAAGTGATATCGTGCGGGCGATCGCGGCTGTCTAGATTCAGCGATAGCTACGAAACCTTCGATCGCTAAAAATACAGGGTAGGGGTAATTCATGAATTACCCCTACCCTGTATTTTTAGAACCATCTTTTAATATGTCCATCGATCTGGCTCTTGACATCTGATAATACATAGATTAGATTGAGTATAACTACTAAGTTTGTCAGCGAGTTTGTCATGTAGTCCTCCGCCTCTCCACATTTAGCCAGTAATTAATATTTCCTAACGGCGATTTTCAGCCGCAGCCATTGTCTTTTATGGCAGATTTTTAGGCAAGTTCCAAATCCTGACTTGTAATATTAATTACAACTTACGAATTACTCGTACTGAGCGTAGCCGAAGTACGATTTATATTGTTGCCTTGAGAGGGGAACTACCAAATGCTGATGCAGAAATATCCGCGAACGCCGCATATTGAAGGTTCGCGCGAACAGCCTGGGGATGAAGATTTAGAAAGCATACCATTTAGCGCGATCTCGAATGAGTATGTAGTAATAGAAGAAAAAGTCGATGGTGCTAATGCCGCAATTAGTTTCGATGTTAACGGACAATTATTATTGCAAAGTCGCGGACACTATTTAACTGGTGGCCCTCGCGAACGCCATTTTAATTTATTCAAACAATGGGCACACAGTCATTATGCCGCATTGTGGACTGTTTTGGGCGATCGATATATCTTGTATGGTGAATGGCTGTATGCCAAGCACACGGTATTTTACGACAAATTACCGCACTATTTCTTAGAATACGATTTATTGGATCGATCGAGCGGACAATTTCTCAGCACGGGGGCGCGGCGAGAGAAATTGACAGGATTGGCGGTAGCTTCGGTACCCGTATTGCTAGAGGGGAAGTTAACATCTCACAAGCAATTAGTCGGTTTATTACAGCACTCCCACTTCATTAGTTCCGAGCATATCGCTCGGTTGCGGGAGCTTTGTATAGAGCAAAATTTGAATGCAGATCTGGCAATTCAACAAACTAACCAAAGTGCGTTGATGGAAGGTTTGTATATCAAGGTGGAGACACCTGAGTTGACTATTGCTCGATATAAGTACGTCCGAGCCGACTTTTTGACGACTATTTTACAGTCGGAAACTCACTGGCTCAATCGTCCGATTATTCCTAACCAATTAGCAATTGGTGTCGATATGTTTGGGATGGGTTAAGAGTCAGCGGAAAGCTCTGTTAGATCCCCGACTTCTTTGAGAAGTCGGGGATCTGTCTCAACCCGTTTGTCATAATTTTAACTTAAAAGGTATCGCGATGAAAAATATAGCGATCG
>NZ_JANYJC010000075.1 GCF_025361915.1 Chamaesiphon sp. GL140_3_metabinner_50 | reverse complement strand
CCTGGTTCTGATTGCTTTTGTTTCTTGGCTTCCTTTACCACCGTCAAATGCAGATCGAATAGCTTAGACATACAACTATTAATTTGCATTACCGTTACTGAATTGCGAAACGGTTCGATGACAAGCGATTCGCGTACAAACTGAGCCAATAGCCCTAGAGACTCTAGAGGGGAATTATCGATTTGTGGTTGAAAATAAATATCGACATAGCGCACTTCACTAGAAATCTTATAAGATGATTGCACTGAGCCATAGGGCGATAATAATGAATCTAAAAAGTTTTTTGCAAAGTCATCATGGGGAAATTGACTCATTCGGTAAGGGCGATCGTGCTAACTAATTAGCTGATTTTATCATCAACTCGATCGCTGCCATTGCTGGGATAAACCGATCGATTGCTAAAAATTCACACTTCGGCTGTCCCGAAAGTCGCAAGCTATCCACACTTCTCCTTACGGAGACGGTACGCTACGGCTGTCGCGAAAGTCACAAGCTATTCACTATCCCCTAATCCCTAATCCCTAATCCCTAATCCCTATCCCCTAATCCCTATCCCCCGATTCCCGTTGTCGCCATCTCTCGGTGCGGCTGGCGCGTTGGGTGGGTGTGAGCGTGGGGTAGCAGCGGGCACAGCAGATGCCCGGTTCGTAATGAGGTGAGGTAAGATCCGCAGGCGAGAGGGGGTCTCCGCAGCCCCAGCAGAGCTGGTGGGTGCCCAATTCTAACCCGTGGGTAACGGCAACGCGATCGTCGAAGACGAAGCATTCACCTTCCCATTGGCTCTCGGTAGCGGGGATTTGTTCGAGGTATTTCAGGATGCCGCCTTGGAGGTGATAGACGTTCTCGAAGCCCTGTGAGAGCAGGTAGGAGGTGGCTTTTTCACAGCGGATCCCCCCGGTGCAGAAGAGGGCGACTTGCTGGTGCTGCTGGGGGTTGAGGTGGGTGGCGACGTATGCGGGAAATTCGGTGAAGGAATCGGTATGGGGATCGAGTGCGCCTGCGAAGGTGCCGATTTCGACTTCGTACTGGTTGCGGGTATCGATGACTACTACGTCGGGATTGGCGATGAGTTGGTTCCAGTCTTGGGGTTTGACGTAGGTACCGACGAGATTGGTAGGATCGATCGTGGGTACGCCTAAGGTGACAATTTCTTGTTTGAGTCGGACTTTGAGCCTGTCGAATGGGGGTTTGGTGGCGATCGATTCTTTGTGCTCTAAGTCTGTAAAACTGGGATCGGCTTTGAGATGTGCGAGCATGGCATCGATATTCGATCGAGTGCCAGAAATCGTCCCATTAATCCCTTCAGCCGCTAGTAAAATTGTGCCTTTAATATGGTGGTGATGACACAAATTTAGCAGCGGTTGGCGACGTTCTCGGTAGTCATCTAGGGTGACAAATTTATAAAAGGCGGCAATAACTTGAGTCATAACTTGTGCTTATTTGTCGCATTATTTATTCTGAAGATCGTCCTCGACGGGGATCGGTCTTGCCGTAAAAGCTAGAGGGTGTAAAGCTTGTGGTTTTAGTCGATCGACACTACCAACCGATAAATTAGCGTTATTAATCTATCGATCATCACAATTGTCTCATAGCATACAGTTTCGATCCAAGACATCACCGATTATATATAGTCAGAAGTTTAATAGCAATTTGCGCTAATCGAACCCATGAATATCGTCGTGGATGGTCGTTACCAAATTATCAAACGGCTGGGGAAAGGTGGCTTTGCCCACACTTATCTAGCTAAAAATTTAACTGTACCGGGCGAACCGAGCTGTGTCGTCAAGCAACTGCGCCCGAAAGTCGAGCATCCGAAGATGTTGCAGTTGTTTAAGTTGGAGGCGGCAATTCTGGCGCGATTCAAGCACGATCGGATCCCCAAGCAGGTGGAATGTTTCGAGCATCAGGGCGATCATTTCTTGGTTCAAGATTTTGTTGCAGGCGACGATTTGAGTCGGGAATTTACGATCGGGCATCAGTGGAGCGAGGCGAAGGTAGTCAGGTTTTTGCGAGAGATGCTCAAGGTATTGAGTTATGTGCATCATCAGCAAGCCATCCACCGCGATATTAAGCCTGCTAATATCATCCGCCGTTGGGACAATGGGCAATTATGTTTGATCGATTTTGGGGCGGTGCAAGATTTGGGGGCTGAACCTGTCGCACAGAATACAGTGGTGGGAACTCCAGGCTACCACGCGCCCGAACAAGCTAGGGGAATTGCTACTTTTAGCAGCGATATTTACTCACTGGGCATGACGGCGATTCAATTTATCACCGGACAGTATCCGCTTCACTTACCCAAAAATGAGTCAAAAGAGGTGGTATGGAGAGGTTTGACAAGTATTAGCGATCGATTAGCCGCGATTTTAGAGCGAATGACGCGGGTTGACGATCGCGATCGGTATAAGTGTACCACAGATGTATTGGCAGATTTAGAGCCATTCACCACCGAATTCGATCTGGGCGAGGGATCTTCTACAGAGTTATTAGATCGAGATCGCCATCAGCAGTTAACTAGTCGAATTATGGCAGTAGCGATGCTACTCGGAGTGGGTTTTGTCAGTACGGCAACGCTCGTCAGTCAAATCGAGTCTTCTCCAATTATGGTTGAGAGTGGATTGAGGCTCGATCGCTAAATCGGATCTGAGGTAAGATCGTCCACATGCTCGATCGCACGTTATTACCTCGATCCTATTTTATGACTGTATCTCCGCCACTACGTACTTTTCAAGTCGATGCTTTGCGGGTTGAGGTTTATCGTCACGAGGCAGATTTAGTTAGCAATCTAGTTCGAGCTACCGAGTCTTATCTGAGCCAAGTCATGGAGCAACAGGGAACGGCTGCGGCAATTTTGGCTTCTGGGGCATCCCAAATTAAGTTACTCAAGCATTTGACTACATTTGGCGAAATCGACTGGGGACGGCTCACCTTGTTTCATCTGGATGAGTATTTGGGGATTGGCGGCGAGCATCCCGCCAGCTTTGGGTTATTTATGCGCGAATCAGTAGAGCGACAAGTAGCCGTACGTAAATTTAATTATTTAGCAGGCGATACCGCCGAACCGATCGCCGAATGCGATCGTTATTCTGGGTTATTATCAGCACAGCCGATCGATCTGTGCTTTTTAGGCATCGGCGAAACGGGACATATTGCTTTTAACGATCCCGAAGTCGCCGACTTTAACGATCGCTATCCCGTCAAGCTGGTAAAATTAGCAGATAAATCTCGACAGCAGCAGGTAAATACCGGATTTTTCGATCGCCTTGAAGCCGTCCCTCAATACGCACTCACGCTGACACTTCCGACAATTTTTCAGGCGCGGCAAATTTGCTGTTTGGCGATGGGATCGCGAAAAGCCGATATAGTTAAAACCATGCTGACTGGCGCAATTGCACCCAGATGTCCCGCGTCAATCTTACGCAAGCATCCCACCGCGATATTATATCTCGATGAAGCGGCGGCTAGTGGATTAGGCTTTAGGTTTTAGGGAATAGTGTTCTCGATCGGAAGTAGTTTTGCTACAATTGTGGAACGATCGGACTTTGTGGTTTGCAGCTAATCCTACTTTAATAGAGGTAAAATTGATGAAAGTTTTGCACTCCAGCGGTTTATTAATCGGTTATTTAGCCGTAATAATCACAGCAAATTTGACGGGTGCTGCCGTTGCACTCAGCCAGAGTAACGTTAGTATTACCACCAATGCCGATGGCGGACAGATCCAATCTACCACGGTCGGGATCGATCGAGCCGATCTGAGTCAACCACACATTTTGCGAGTCCAAGGATCGACTAATGATGCACCCATCCGAATGGAGCGAATTCAGGTCAAAATTAATGGTAGAGTTATTAAAACGATCGCCAATAATTCACTCGAATTAAATTTGGCTCCGATGATGCAATCGGGACGCTATGAAATCGAAATATCTGGATCTTCACCGCGATTAGACGATACGATTTCTGTCAACTTTACTGGCAAAAATACTAATATCACTCAACAGTTTTCTGGTACTGGTCAGCTCAACCAAATTATAGTTATTAATGTTCGGTAGAAACTTTCCACTAAGCCCCTATGTCCCAAATCAAAATTTATGGATTGCGATCGCATCTCGATCCCATTAAAGCACAACTTTCCGATGCGATCCATAGTTGCGTGGTCGATGCCCTCCAATATCCCCCGCACAAACGCGCTCATCGCTTTTTCCCATTAGATCCGAGCGATTATTATTATCCACCCGAACCAGGTCGCACCGATCGCTATATAATTATCGAATTGAGTATGTTTGAAGGTCGGACAATCGCGGCTAAAAAGCAACTGATTCGGTTATTGTTCGAGCGATTAGACAAACAATTAGGCATATCTAATCTCGATTTGGAAATTACAATTTTTGAAACTCCCAAACATAATTGGGGCTTCCGAGGCTTACCAGGCGACGAGCATAGTTTGGATTACCAAGTAAATATTTAAAATTAATTAATGCCTTTATTAGACCTCCTGCAAAAGTAAAAACAAAATCTTTTATAGTATTGTCTTGTTGCGCCTTCATGCGGAGGAAACCTCCGCGAAGCGCACCGCTGTTTTTATCCATATCTTCCCCTAAAACCTAAAGCCTAAAACCTAAAGCCTTTATTGATAACCAGCGGCTTGGAGCGAGAAGAGATGAGCGTATCTACCCCCAGCTTTTAGCAATAGCTCGTGAGAGCCTTGCTCGATAATTT
>NZ_JANYJC010000056.1 GCF_025361915.1 Chamaesiphon sp. GL140_3_metabinner_50 | reverse complement strand
GGCTGTTGCGCTATTACGGACACGAGCGGGTCGCGCTGCTCGATGGTGGTTATACTAATTGGGTTAAGGCTGGTTATGCCGTGACTGATGAGGTACCTATAGTGGCGGCTGCTGGTAATTTTCAGCCCGAAATTCAGTCGGATGCGATCGTGGATATCGAGAAAGTTCGATCGATCCAAAATTCCCCGGCACACGTTCTCATCGACTCGCGCGAACCCGATCGCTATTTGGGCAACACCGAACCGATCGATCGCGTCGCCGGACATATCCCCAGTGCGGTCAATTATCCCTGGCAAGGCGTGTCTACGCCTGAAGGATTCGTTTTACCCATTGAGGCACAACGACAACGCTGGGCGGCAATTTCGCCGGATCTAGCACCGATAGTCTATTGCGGTTCGGGGGTGACGGCTTGTGTGAATTTATTATCGCTAGAATTAGCCGGAATCTCTGGCGGTAAGTTGTATCCAGGGAGCTGGAGCGATTGGATTTCTCATTAGATGGGAGCGGGGAGATGGGAGATGGGAGATAAGAAATAGAAGAGGGTAGCGGATCTGTAGGTTGGTTAGAGCAATAGCTCTCCCAACTCCGAACTCCCAACTCCGAACTCCGATCTCCCATATCCCATCTCCCATCTACTTCATCGAATTACCCAAAAACATCGGAATAAACTTAGTCACAAAAGCTTGAGGATCGCGATTCCAGGCTTTTTGAGCGGCGGTGATGCGAACTTTTTGGAGTTCGGGATCGAGGATGGTTTCGGGTAGGCGCGCCATGAGATATTGAGGACGTTCCCACTCTGGGAACGTGTTGACGACATCCATCAAGTTGTTGACTCGACGCAATTCGGCTCCAAACATGATGTCCATCCCCGATTCGTATGCCGCTTGCTCGATGGCGACAAATTTCCGTTTGGCGGTTTCGACTTTTTGACGATGGAGGGGACTTTTAGCGGCGATTTTGGCTAGTTGGCGGGTACCCCAACGAACGTGTCCGGCTTCTTCGGGGAAGATTTTTTCGATCGTTTCCCGAATTTTAATGTTTTCTGCGGTTTGGGGAGCTGCTTTGAGCGCGTGAATGTGGGCTGAGAAAACTTCACAACCGCGTTTTTCGGTAACGTTGATTGCAGCTAGCGCGGCAATTACACCATCTTCGGCGGTAGTGTAGGTTTCGCGATCGATCGACCGATCGAATTCATCGATATATTATACTCCTGGCGGGGTATCAATTGGGCCACCCAGCTCGACTAATAGATCTAGATCGGTCAACCACAGTGCATGGCGGGATTCGTCGCTGATATGATGGGAAAGATCGCGAGTTAATTCTGGCGGATTGCCGTTGAGTTGTTCGATTAATTCGGTAAGATCTTTGCAACTGCGTTGCTCGTTATAGCGGTAACGATTGAGGGTAATTAGGTGAATTTCTCGATCGCTGACTACACGTTTTAAGATATCTCTGGCACTAAGACTGTTGTTGAATTTGCGAGGATAGGCAACTGTCATGATGTTTGGTGAGGGTAGTCAGGTATATGCTGCTTTACGAATTGTAACGCGATCGAGATTTAAGGGTAGGTAAATGCAGGGCACAAAAAGATCGTCGATCCTGTGGCTATGTGTGTTGGGTTGAAGAATGAAACCCAACCTACAGGGCTAAAACCTAAAACCTAATACCTAAAACCTAAAACCTAAAACCTTCCCCCGATCGCCGTAATGGCTGATAATATTTTGATGTCGATCGATGGGTGCGAGAACTAATGGTCAAGATTGCTAATTTGCGTCGGTTTGTGATTTGTGGTTTGTTAGGATTGCTCCTGACTGGAGTGGTAAGTTGTCTGAAGTCTCCTAGTGCCAAAACACCACAGTTAGAATTTTGGACGATGCAACTTCAGCCCAAGTTTAACGAGTATTTTAAGGATGCGATCGGTAAATTTGAAACTGCTAATCCGGGGATTAAAGTTCATTGGGTAGATGTTCCCTGGGGGGCGATGCAGGGCAAAATTCAAGCTGCGATGGGTGCGAAAACTGCCCCCGATGTGGTCAATCTCAATCCTGATTTTGCGATTCAACTCGCAGCCAGAAATGCTTGGCTGGATCTAGATCCACTGCTAACTAAAGGCGAGAATCGAGAATATATCCCTAGTATTTGGCAGGCTGGCACCATTAATGGCAAAGCTTTTAGTTTGCCGTGGTATCTCACTACTAATATTACTATTTACAACCAAGAACTATTTACCAAAGCGGGTATTCCTAAGCCGCCAACTACCTATCAAGAATTAGCCCAAGCTGCCAAACAAATTAAAGAAAAGACAGGTAAATATGCCTTCTTTACCACCTTCGTCGCTGAAGATACCAACGATGTCCTCGAATCGATGGTGCAAATGGGCGTGCAACTGACCGACAAACAGGGCAAGGCGGCCTTTAATACCCCCGCTGGTAGAGCTGCCTTTCAATATTGGGTCGATCTCTACAAACAAGGCTTACTGCCCAAGGAAGCCCTCACTCAGGGACACCAGCAGGGCATCCAACTCTATCAAGCTGGCGAAACTGCGATGCTCTTTGCTGGGGCACCATTCATCGAAACGATCGTCAAAAATGCGCCCCAAATTGGCAAGGTTTCTGGTGTCGCCCCCCAAATTACAGGGCAAACTGGTAAAAAAGGCGTAGCGGTAATGAATCTGGTTATTCCTCGCACTACTAAGATGCCCGATGCTGCCGTTAAATTTGCCGTCTTTATTACCAACACCGCCAATCAATTAGCTTTCGCTCAAGCATCAGATACATTGCCATCAAATGTCAAAGCAGTAGCAGATTATCAGACTAAATTAGCAGGTAATAACGATACTTCTCCGCTCGATCGCGGTAAGTCGATTAGTGCCGAACAGTTATCTCAATCGGAGATATTAATTCCACCATTAAAAAATATAAACGTCCTCAAGAAAGCGATCTACGAAAATCTGCAAGCGGCAATATTAGGCGAAAAAACCGTCGAGCAGGCAGTAACTACTGCGGCTACTACTTGGAATGCCGTACAGTCACCCGGAGGGTAATTGCTGAGGTTAAACAACTTTTGGCAATCGTTTTTTTAGATAAAAATCATCGAGTTGTTGAAAAGTTTGTAGCAATACATTAGCACCGCGATCGCATTCTTCAGGCGACGTATATTCGTCTGCTGAATGACTTACTCCCGCGCGACTGGGGACAAAAATCATCCCCATAGCTGTAAACCGACCGATTTCTTGGGCATCGTGTCCCGCGCGGCTGGGCATGTGGGTGTAAGCCAGCCCCATGTTTTGACAAACGCCCTCGATCGATCTCATAATTTGGGGGTCTGCTAATGTGGGGCGAATATGAAGCGTTTGCTGGATCGAAATTGCCGTTTCGGTAGTTCTGGCAATGTTGACAATTTCGGCTTTGAGGTTCGCCGTCAGCAGTTGTAAACGTTCCTCAGATAAATCTCGCATGTCGATCCGCAGATCGACCATTCCAGGCACCGTATTAGTGGCATTGGGCGATACATTGAGGTAGCCGACAGTGGCAACTTGGTCGCCATCGATCGATCGGGCAATTTTATTCACCGCTAGCACGATTTCGGAAGCAGCAACTAGCGCATCTTTCCGCATATTCATCGGTGTGGTGCCAGCATGATTGGCACGTCCGATAACGTTGACGGCAAATCGGTATTGCCCGACAACTCCAGTCACTATCCCAATCGGTTTATCTAGATATTCTAAGACACCACCTTGTTCGACGTGTAGCTCTACAAACGCCACCATCTCGCTGGGTTGACGTTTGGCGGTGACAATTTGCGACCAATTGCCACCAATGCGATCGAGACATGTCTGAATCGGGGTACCATCCAAACGGGCATAATAGCTGGCATCTTCTAGTACTTCCCCCGCCATCCCCTTCGAGCCAATTACCGAACGTTCCTCATCGGTAAAGACAATTACTTCGATCGGGTGGTACAGTCGGATCGATCGATCGTGCAAAACTCGCACTACTTCAATCCCCGCCAGCACCCCAAAACAACCATCATAAATCCCACCAGTTGGCACGGTATCGATATGCGAGCCAGTCGCGATCGCACCTGCATGTGGATTTAAACCCTCATAGCGACCGATAATGTTACCAGCCGCGTCTGTCCTTACGGTCATTCCGGCTGCTATCATCCAAGTCTGCACCAATTGACGCGCGCTTAAATCTTCAGGTGTAAACGCCACGCGACTGATGCCACCTTTGGGTAACTTGCCAATTTCTGCTAGTTCGACTAGGCTGCGATCGAGTCTAGCTGAATCGATTTTTAATTCACTGAGAATCGGTGATGATATAACTGTCATAGAAATAATTGTTTAAAATACTTGACTTTCAACTCGTTCGCGTAGCGTCCCCGTTCGCGTTGGCGAAGCCTGCCGTAGGCACAGCGTCTGCCTCAGCAGAAGGGGAATCGATAATTGCAAACAAGCGAAACCGGGCGATCTGGCTAATTTCCTCGATCGCGGTAGTTAATTCTGCATCGGCTGAATTCTGTAAGCGGCGATCGAATGCTGCTAAAATGCTCGATTTAGTATGGTTTTTAACGGCGATAATCAAGGGGAAATCAAACTTTTCTAAATAAGATTGATTGAGTTTTTGGAACTGGGTATATTCATCCGCACTCAACCGATCCAAGCCAACCCCTGATTGCTCTTGTACCGAAGATTCTGCCATTTTGACTTTGCTGCCCAAATCGGGATGAGCGCGCACTAGAGCCAATTTTTGCTTCACTTCAAAGCTAAATACGATCTCCATCATCTTCTGATGTAAATCCTCGATCGACATAAATGGACGTTGACACCATACTTGCGCGGCGATCGTTGGTGTATGTTCAAAAACTTCACCCAATGCTTGAATAAATTGCGGTCGATCCATCCGATTAATTTGACTAAGGGAATAAATCATCTAATTTTTACACCTCAATTATCAATTATCAATTAAACTAACTGCCTCGATAAGTACTATAAGACCACGGCGAAACTAATAGGGGTATATGATAATGAGCGTTAAGATCGGCAATCTGAAAGCGAATGGGAATGCGATCGAGAAATGCTGGTTTAGGTAAATTAGCCTGAGTACGATCGAAATAACTGCCCACCGCGAACACTAGCTCGTATTCACCAATTTTTAAGTCGCCGTTGGCAAGTAAAGGCTGTGCGGTACGTCCATCTCGATCGGTATAAACTTGGGTAATTAAGGTGCGATTTGCTGATGGAGATGCGATCGAGTACAGGGTTATTTCAACTCCTGCGGCGGGACAGCCGTGGGCTGTGTCTAGAACGTGAGTTGTTAATTTACCGGACATAGTTGGAAATTAGGTGTACACAAGTCGGATGGACTTCGTTTTGAGATCTTAATCCCCCAACCCCCTTTTCAAGGGGGCTTTGAAGTCCTCCTTGAAAAGGGGGTTTTAGGGGGATTTCTAGGGGTTTCGCTTCTAAATAGAAAGTGTATACACAGTTTTCATCGCAATGGGCCACCTAAAATAGTTTTAGCGATCGCACCAGTGACATGTTCCGGCGGCTCATTTTTCAATTGCTGATACCAAGCCAGCGTTATATCAGGATCGCACCCGTGAATTTGTTCGGCACGTTGACGCGCTTTAGCAACTACAGCGTTAGCGCGTTCTTTACGTTCGGATTCATAGCGTTTGAGGGCATCTGGTACGCTGATATTCGTCGCGATTAAGTAATTACTCAGTACCCAGGCATCTTCGAGGGCTTGACAACCGCCTTGTCCGAGATCGGGGCAAGTCGCATGAGCCGCATCGCCCAGAAGTGCCACTCGCCCACGCACGTAGCGATCGATCGGCCCCATATCATGAATGGCAATCCGAGCGGTTTCGGCGGGATTAAGTCGCTCGATTAGTTGTTGAACTGGTTCGTCCCAGCCTCGAAAATGCTCCTTTAATTCGGCTTGATAGTCGGCTGGCTCGGCGGAGTTGTCGGGTGAGAGCGGTACATCTAAAAAGAAATAACAGCGCGAGTCGCCCACAGGCATTAGTGAAGCCCGTTTGTGTTCGCCGACATAGATGCTCCAGGTATTTTTCGGTGCTAATTTCTCATCAGCGGGTACCAATCCATTCCAGTTAATATACCCTGCATACTTGGGTTCGACAGGTTCGTCGAGAATCTGTTTGCGAAATTGCGATCGAATGCCATCGGCGGCAATAATTAAGTCACCGCTGGTACGATGACCATTTTCAAAGATCGCCGTTACACCAGTCTCGGATTCTTCAAAGTCGATACATTTATAGTTGAGAGACACTTGCCCAGGAAATGCGGCGAGTAGCATCGCTTGTAAATCCCGACGAGCGACTGGATACGGACGCTGCCCAACTCGATCGATCAGCGGCATTAAGTCGATATGATTGAGCAATTCTCCAGTTTTACTGCGATATTCCATCGCATTCATTTCGCCCCCGATCGCGGCAATTTC
>NZ_JANYJC010000347.1 GCF_025361915.1 Chamaesiphon sp. GL140_3_metabinner_50 | reverse complement strand
AATACGGTTGCAAACCCCTTGGCAGCAAGAATCGTCTGATCAGTCATAATTCAGATACGCTGACGGCATTTCAACAGCGGTTCCGATCGAACATCGAGGCATAATTCAGGTCGATATCTAGCCCAGAATTGTTACAATGCGAGAAAGTGCGATTGCCATGTCAATTCTAGCTAGCATTGTTTTTCCAGATCAACTCTTTCGCCAACATCCAGCACTAGTTTCGGGTAAAATTGTTTATCTAGTTGAAGAGTGGTTATTTTTTAATCAATACAACTTTCATCAGCAAAAATTGTTACTGCATCGCGCGACGATGCAGATGTATGCAGATTACCTGACTCAACAAGGCTATGAGGTGCGCTATATTCCGGCGACGAGTGCGGAATGCGACATTCAGAAGCTGATGCCCATTATTGCTAGTGAAGGGATCGGCGAACTCCACTATGCAGATGTGGTGGATGACTGGCTGCAACAGCGGTTGACGGCGGGAGCGCAGCAGCATGGCATCGAATTACGCAAGTACCCAACGCCAAAATTTTTGGAAGATCCGGCGGAAATCTCTGCATTTTTCGATAAGCGCAAAAGCTATAAGCAGACGGACTTTTATATCGACAGACGCAAAGAGCGGGAGATTTTAGTAGATAAAGCTGGTAAACCGTTGGGCGGAAAATGGACGTACGATGTCGATAATCGCTTAAAATTTCCTAAGGGTCGATCGGCTCCAGTTTTAGATCTACCTGAGTTGAATGGGTACGTGCGGGAAGCTCAGACTTATGTGAGCGAGCATTTTGGCAATAATTATGGCTCGGTGGAGCAGCCATTCGCAGCGGGTTTTTACCCGACTACTTATGACGAGGCTGATGAGTGGCTGACAGACTTTTTAGAGGTGCGGTTTGCTGATTTTGGGGCGTATGAAGATGCGATCGTCTTAAATGAGACGGTTTTACATCATTCCGTATTATCGCCGCTGCTCAATACCGGATTACTACTGCCCCAACAGGTCATTGACGCAGCTTTAAAGATGGTCGATAAGGTGCCTTTAAATAGCCTAGAAGGCTTCATTCGGCAGCTAATAGGCTGGAGAGAGTTTATCCGGATTACATACGATCGCCGGGGACGCAGCCAGCGTACGCGCAACTATTGGGGCTTTACTCGCCCGATTCCTAAAAGTTTCTGGGAGGGAACGACCGGAATTTTACCGTTAGATGCCACGATTAAGAAAACACTTAAAAGCGGTTATTGTCATCATATCGAGCGGCTGATGGTAGCGGGTAATTTTATGCTGTTATGTGAGTTCGATCCCGATGAGGTATTTCGCTGGTTTATGGAGATGTTTGTCGATGCTTACGATTGGGTAATGGTGCCGAATGTGTATGCGATGAGCCAGTTTGCCGATGGTGGTGGGATGTGTACTAAGCCCTATATCAGCGGGAGTAATTATCTGATGAAGATGAGCAATTATCCAAAAGGTGATTGGCAACCAATTTGGGATGGTTTGTTCTGGCGATTTATGCACGTCCATCGCGATTTCTTTTTGAGTAATCCGCGATTGGGGATGTTGGTGAAAACTTTCGATAAAATGGCTCCAGAGAAGCAACAGCAGCATCTATTAGCAGCGGAACAGTTTTTAAAAAGCCTCGATGGTGGGGCTTAATAATTACTAGATAGTTAGTCAGCGGTTGAAACCGCCGCTAGTGTTGCAAAGTCCGCCTACGCGGACTAGTATACGATCGATGATTCATTAACCGAACCGTATTTGGCTATCTTTCCTAACCTCGATCGATCGGTTTAATGGTATATGTCAGTGAATCACTCTTAGCCGGATTGTTCATCCCTAATGCTTTCCAATTAGGTAGGTGGCTGAATGAAATATTTACAGATCCATCTATTGACTTAGCAATCCATTTTTCTCCCTGACAGACTTTCGATGGTAGATTAAACTCTTTAGCTGCAAGATCGGCATTTTCCCCGGTGGCTAATTTAGCTTTTACTTGTCTGACACTAGTTGTTAGTTCCCATAGTAAATCTTGTTTGATTACTTTAGCATATTGACTGGTTAACAGTGTGGGTGAAATCGTAGCATCGTCAAAATCTAATTGCGATTTGATGCCACTTTGTCCATCTGTGCGACAGATATTTTGATTGCGCCAATAGGTGATACCTTTAGTAACTTCTTGATGCCGATCGACTGCGGCTAATCGTAAGCGAGGATGAATTAAATAGGATAATTTTGGAATAAAGCGTGATGGACTATCATAGTTAACTGCTAATAAGCGATCGAATAAATCTGCATTTAACAGGAACTTATTAGTCACGATCGATTCATATTCGATCGCACCAATCATTTGCGCGTGACGTTCGCGAGTAAATAAGTTGTCGCCCCATCCTTGCGGCAATCGGGCATTTAATTTCGCCACAGGTGTATCTATCTGCCTAACGAATCTCGATATTCTACTTTCACCGATGATGCTAGTCAACTGTCCCATTAATGACTGCTGAGATTGAATCGATTGCTGAAGTTTTTCGAGAGTAGCTAAATTCTTGGAAAAATCGGTGTTTGGCTGCTGTTGCCGATCCAACATCTTTAAAATAGTTAAACTTTCGAGATGCGAGATCCCCATAGTATCGATCTTTTGTGTGAATAGGGGACTATTGTCAATTTTTGGATCGCTCTGGGCGATCCATCCGTCGGTACCCCATTCTGGGAGTGGATTAGTTGCCAGATGAGTTTCGATCGCATCTAGATCGGCTTGATGATTTTTAAGATAAGTTAATATTTTAGCGGGAATTGGTTCGACCGAATCTTCAGTTTTATCTGACTGTTTATTAAGAAAGGTATAGAGTGGTACTTCGATCGATTTCCAATCGTCGATCGCGGCTGTTGTCGATTTAACTTTGACTTCGCTACCATCGCCAAATACGTTAACAGATAGTCCTAATTTAGTCATTAAAGCTTGTAACTCAATTGCCGATTGATTCGGTGCTTGCTGAGGATGTTGACTGATATAAGCAGCGATCGCTTGTTGTAATGGTTGCTCCTGTTCGGCGGCATAGATATTTCCACCAATTAGATAAATGCTCATTGTTAATGCGATCGAGCCGATAACCCAGCACCAAACTTTAGTAAGTTCGCGGCGCGGACGAGATAATTCTTTTTCTAATGCTCGGACTAATATATGTTCTGTCCCAGCTAATTCTCGGACTCGATCGAGTATTTGAGCTGTATGATAATAGCGGGATGCAACTATAATATCTTTGGCATCTGCTGTTTTAATAGATAAGTATCTAATTCCAAATAGATGACAGTGTTTTAATAAAGTAATTTCTTGCCAACCGATAGACTTTCGACGATACCGAAGATCGACAGCAGAGATATTTTCTGCTGTTAGGATGAGGTCGGATTTTTTAATTGTGAACCATAGTGCCAATAGTTCTACTACTAATAAACCTGAAGAAAACCCGATCGAAGTTAGTATGGCTTCATTCGTAGATATGATATTGAAAAAAGCAAATATTCCAAAAGTAAAATTACCTAAAATAGTAACGGCTATAGTATAAGCAAGATAAGGAAAAAGTAATAGTTTAAATCGATACTCGATCGGAGCCTGTGCAGGCTTTTCTAGAGAGATTGTTTTTTTGCGCCGCATGAGACTATCGATCGCTAGATTACCCAGTTATTATGCCCAAATGACTGGCGATCGATGCTATTTTTGGGTATTACCAATTTTTTCATTAAGCTTAATCGTACCAGAGGCGATCGCTTGTCCAATGAACGCTTTGATAAAGTCTTCCTTGCGATTTAATTGAAACTGTTGCTGTACGGCTTCTGCCATGCCACCATCGCCCCACGATCGATCTTGGCGGAAGTATTCGATAAAACTGCGTCCAGCAATTCGCGTTAGATAGGCGGCGGTAATGCCTTGAATACCTTTGCCTAGCGCGTAGGTAGTGACGTTAATAGTCAGAGCCGCAGATAATAGTTGAATGGCACCTTTAACGATGCCCAAACTAGTCAGGGTTTTACCGAGAGAGAGGGCTAATTCTTGAGCGGCATCTTTATTTAAATCGCAGCCATAAATCTTACCGATCTCGATAATCATCTGGGTATTAATTGCGGCGGTTGCCAGAAAATCGACTACTGGTAAGGGGGTGATGGTAACAACTCCCGCACCGATCCATTGAAACCGATTGACGATCCGATCGGCTTGACGACGGCGTTGTTCGTCGATTAGTTGCCTTGCTTCGGCTCCTAGCCGCTGAGATTGCAGTAAAATGTTGTCGGCGACCAATTCTTCGCCTTCGGCTCTGAGAACGGCAGCTAGACGGCGGATCAGGGGCAATATATCGGGGTCGGGAGTAAAGATTTCGCCCGATTATAGTCGGACTGGTTGGGGGTTAGCGGCGATCGCGATGACATCTTGGGGGTCGATCTCGCTCTGGACGCGGTTTTGAAGCTGGGCGACAATTTTTTCGCGATCGGATGGTGGATATAAATCGGTTTTGTTGAAGATGAGCAGCGATCGTTTGCCGATTTGAGCCAATCCCATCAGGGGGATATATTCCGACGATCGCAGGTCGTTATCTACGACAAATAATAACAGATCCGCAGATGTTGCGAGTTCTCTGGCGATCGCTTCTCGTTGCGTACCTTCGATGCCAGCTTCTAAAATGCCAGGGGTATCGGTGAGTAAAATCTGACGATCTAAGCCTTTTAATTCGAGCGTGTAGGTTTCCCCTCTAGTTGTCGTCCCCATCGGCGCGCCGACTTCGCCAACAATCCGCCCGATAATGGCGTTAATAAGGGAAGTTTTGCCAGCCGAACCAGTGCCGAATACGACGACGCGAATTTGTCCCCGCGCTAAGTTTTCAGCGATTTCTCGCGATTTAGCCAGCAGAGCTTGACGGGTGACTTCATCTTGAATTTGTTGGAGCTGAAGATCGATAGCCGCCAGACTAGCAGTGGCGGCGGCAGTTTTTTCGACGGGAACGGTGGGTAATGGTTGGGTTTTGACGCGCGATTTACCCCACCAACCTTGAAAGATCCCCAGATAGTAAATTATTGCCGCGATCGCGATGCCAATTAATATTAAAATGCCGATTAATAGCGGTGTGGCTAACCACGGTGTCGTCCAACTAACTTGGACGTATAAGGCATATAGAGAATTAATCAGCCACAGTGCCAAAATTGCCGTGGTAATTCCAGCAATCGCGATCGACCAAGAACGGGGTAAACGCATATTTGAATTAATAGCGATCTACTAATCATCCTAGTCGATCGCCACTCGATCGACTAACCTAAAACCTAAAACCTAAAGCCTAAAACCTAGAGAGGTACTTGCCAGACTTGAATCTCGCCATAGCTACCTGTCGCAACCGTGCGATTATCAGCACTAATGGCAACCGATAAAATCGGTCGATCGTGTCCAGAAATAGTATGCACGAGTTTACCATCGCTCAGATTCCAGATCTTCACAGTCCGATCGTCTCCACCACTAATAATTGTCCGCCCATCGGGGGAAAGTGCCAAGCAACCGATCGGTTTAGAATGACCGATGAGGGTAGTTATTAAATTACCCGTGGCTACTTCCCAAATTTTAATCGTGCAATCGTGACTGGCACTGATAACTTTGGTGCCGTCAGATGAAATGGCAATGGCACTAATCCGACCGCTGTGACCTAAGATCGTTTTGAGCAGCCGTCCTTCTTGCAAGTGCCACAACCTGACTGTATAGTCGCTGCTGCCGCTGGCGACTAGTTGTGCCTGTTGGTGAGTCGCTACGCAAGCGACGTTTTGCAGATGACCCGCACATTGATGAATCAACAGCCCATTTTGGGGCTGCCAAATTTTGAGCAGCGCATCATTACCACCCGAAACGAGTCGTTGACCGTCATTAGTGAGAGCGATGGCATTAACAGCAGATTTATGGTCGAGGAGCTGCGGTAATTTGGTTCCGGTAGTCAATTGCCACCATTGAATCGTCCCATCTAGACTACCACTGACGATCGTCTCGGCATTGGCAGTTAGTAAGACACTATAAACCCAATGACTATGACCGAGTAAGTTATGAATTAGTTTACCATCAGATCGCCGCCAAACCTTGACAGCATCATCGATATGGGTAATGTCGCCATGCCCACTGACTAGCCACTGACCATCGTTACTAAAAGCCAGACTGTAAATCTCGCTATAATAGCCCGTTAGCTGCTGAACTAATTCGAGTCGATCGTAAGCAATTGCCTCCGGCAGAGGAATCGCGGTTAGTCCGACTGTCAGATCGGCTTGGGCAAGCATATTTGTGGCTTCGGTATCGGCCCAAGTTTGAGAAATTCCTGCCAATTCTGATGAGGTGAGGGTGACGTGTGCCAGCCGCTGCCAACTTGATGCAGGTGCGGCAATTTGCTGACAGATCGTGGGCAGACAGCTTGCCGATGGCACGACTTTTTCGATCGCTTGGAGTCGTTCGCGGGCATCTCTAACGGCTAATTGGAGCGATTTACCACTAGAAAAAGCTTTGAGAAAGAGTTTGACAAATTCTTGAGCGACTTGATCTTGCACGGCTTCGCGCATGACAATTAGGTTGGGAATTTGCAGATCGACTAGCTCTCCAGCTAAGTCTAAGCCCTCGCCACAGTTAAGGATGAGGAGTTTTAAACCCCGTTGAACTGCCATCCTAATCCGATACTTAAATTCGGCAATGCCGATCGTATCGTGATGATTGATGTAGATCCGATGATTGGGGAGATAGCCAGAAATATAACTGCTAAAAAAGATCGCACTCCAAGATTTTTGGCTGATGGCGTTGACAAAATCGGCATGACTCGGTGCGACAATGAACTCAGATTTGGTATAGGGTAGTGCATCTAGATATGCTTTAGATCGATCGAGTTTGATCCCTTGGGCACTCGTGAGCATCGAGAGGACGGATATTTCTAATTGCTCTTCAGATGCGGCGCGATCGGAAATCGTCGGAATCAGCGACAGGCTGACTTCTGACTGGGGATAGCGATCGAGTAATGGTTGCCAAATCGAATTCCAGGGTAGTTTTAAGAGAATTTTAGAACGGCTGCGAACGATCGTCTCGATTTCGACTTCAGGATCGATCGTCGTTGCTAACCGCTCGCGGATGGTCTGGAAGCCCGGTGAACCGTACCATTGATGGAAAGTAGCTTGGAGCATCGCGCCAGCGTCCAGACAGTCGTTAATCCGTTCTGGCACCAGACTGACTGCTTTATTACTCATCAAGCGATGATTTTGCGGATCTAGCCGTCGATAGCGAGATTGCCATTCTTGATACTGAGACATCATCTGTGGCAAATCTGGAAAAGTTACGACTGCTTGTGTCAGTAGTTGCCCAGTTGCCGCGAGAACGGTCATTTCTACTTGCAATACCGCTCCAGATTGAATCTCTTCAGCGGTAAAGATAACTTCCTTACCCCAAATCTGCGATGCAGAAGATCGACCCACCGAAGCAGTGTTACTCTCCTCGCGCACCTGACTATCGCCGCCCGTCGCTGGATAAGCGTACAGCGGCTCCATTTCCTGACACAGGAAATTAGCAACAGTATAGTAATTAGTACTGTGATTGAGTCTGATCACAATCCGGTAGAGCAAATATTTTAGCTCGACGATCGAATCATAGCGATCGCGTAACTGTTGGATATAGCTTTTGAATTTAGCCGTACTTAGTTGTTGTGCTTCATTGCTCCAATTATTGGTACACGCACAAAATACCAGTTTTTTAATTCTGGCAATGTGATTGCTTTGTTCTAGATTGTGTACGATCGCATCCAGCATCCCCGACTCCCAATTAAGACTTCATTCTCTCGCACAGGCGGTTGTGCTACCTTAAATCCCAGCTCCAATATCAACCGATCGAAGCTGTTAAAATTTAATGCTTAACAACATTAAAAAACCAGCCACATTCGATAATTTTTAGATAACTAGTAACAATTGTAGCTTGGATTTCCAACCCAAGTCTGTCGATCGTTAGCACCATCGCAACCTGAATAGGTTGACACTTAGCGACCGATCGATGAAATTAACTGTCTTATCTATTATTCCCAACATCCGCACATTCTCTATCATCTGTTACCGATTGAATTTTAGTAGCTAATAACTAATGATTTGCCAGTAGTGGCTCCTTGGGGTAACTAGGATTGTTAGAATTTTAGGTAGACTCTTAGCCCATCACCTATGACTGGGTAGCGATCGCGGCTGCATTGAGAGATGATAAGCTCAGATCTCGATCTCATTTGCCGCACTCGTTTTTAACTCCCTCCTCTCGATCCCCCTATCCGCTGTTGATGTTATGAAAATTGCTAACGATATTACTGAATTAGTCGGTCGCACGCCACTAGTGAGACTCAACCGCATTCCACAGGCTGAAGGCTGTGTGGCGAATATTGTGGTCAAGTTAGAAGGTATGAACCCCGCTTCATCTGTCAAAGATCGGATCGCGGTAAATATGGTCGAAGCTGCCGAAAAAGAAGGCTTGATTACGCCGCACAAAACAATTTTAGTCGAACCCACGTCTGGCAATACAGGCATCGCCCTCGCGATGGTGGCAGCGGCAAAGGGCTATAAATTAATTATCGCCATGCCCGAAACCATGAGTCTGGAGCGACGAGCGTTATTAAAAGCTTATGGTGCCCAATTAGAACTCACATCTGGTAGTGAAGGGATGAGTGGGTGCATTCGCCGCGCTCAAGAAATTGTCGATAAGACACCTCATGCTTATATGTTGCAACAATTTCGCAACCCTGCCAATCCGCAAATTCATCGAGTGACTACTGCCGAAGAAATTTGGGCTGATACCGATGGAACCGTCGATATGGTTGTCGCCGGAGTCGGTACGGGTGGCACGATTACCGGAATAGCCGAGGTACTCAAAGCGCGCAAGCCAGAATTTAAAGTTATTGCCGTCGAGCCAACTAATAGCCCCGTACTATCTGGCGGCAGACCGGGGCCGCATAAAATTCAGGGAATTGGCGCGGGGTTTGTCCCGCAGGTACTCAAAATCGAAGCCATCGATGAGGTAATTGCCGTCACCGACCAGCAAGCGATCGAATATGGACGTAAACTAGCAAGAGAAGAAGGACTATTATCGGGGATTTCGACAGGTGCAGCTCTATGTGCCGCGATCGTCGTCGGTCGTCGCCCTGAAAATCGCGGTAAACTAATTGTCATGATTCAGCCCAGCTTTGGCGAACGTTATCTGAGTACGCCACTATTTCAAGACCCTGAAGTTAAGACTATCTAGTCTCGCTCTCATCGTAATTACCGCTTAAACCCTAAAACCTAACCCCTAAAACCTAATCTCTAAAGCCTAAAGCCTAAAGTCTAGATCGATGTCAGAAACGCACTATCAAGTTCTCCAAATTTCCCCTCAAGCCACCGCTGATGAGATCAAAAAATCTTATCGGCGGTTGGCTAAAGAATTTCATCCCGATGTTAATGGCGGCAAAATTAATGCCGATTTCATTATTAAGCTGAATGCTGCCTATGAAGTATTAGGCGACGAGCGACAGCGCAGAGCCTACGATTATCAGTTTTCACCAGCGGTAACCATTCCCCGCCAACAATCCGATCCGCATCACTCTCCCCGTCGCCCAAAGACGGTGGGACGAGAAATTGATGAAGATTTAATCTTGTGGCTAAATCAAGTTTATCAACCGATAAATCGGATGGTAAATTGGATTATTAAACCGCTCAAGACTCAAATTCACGAACTTTCTGCCGATCCCTTCGATGATGAATTGATGGCAAGTTTTGAGCTATACATCACTAATTGTCAGCAACATTTACAGAAGATTGATAAGATTTTTCACTCGATGCCCAACCCGTCTTTACTTGCCGAGGTTGCAGCTAATTTATACTATACGATCGATCGCGTTTCTGATGGTGTTAAAGAATTAAATTTTTACATCACCAGCTACAACGAAAGCTATTTGTACGATGGCATTGAGATGTTTAAAATCGCAGCTCAGTTGCAGAAAGAAACTAATAAGAAAGTCAAGAGTTATAAATAGAGATGGGAGATGGAGTTCGGAGTTCGGCGTTCGGAGACAAGAGTAATGCTATCCACTATCCACTTTCAAAACCAATCTCCAACGACTCATCACCAGTAAACTAATGAGTGAATTTATCTTTCATTTGGCATTCCCGATCGAGAATATTCCAGACACTAAAAAATTCTATGTCGATGGCATGGGTTGTACCGTTGGCAGAGAGACAGCTAATTCGATAATTTTAAACCTATACGGAAATCAATTAGTCGCCCACATTACCAACGCAGATTTACCACCCCAAACCGGAATTTATCCCCGTCATTTTGGGATTGTCTTCCCGACTTTAACCGATTGGCAAGGATTACTCGATCGCGCGACATCGCAACGGCTAAAATTTTATCAATCGGCAAAACATCGCTTTCCGGGAGCAATTACCGAACATCGAACTTTCTTTTTAGAAGATCCTTTTGCGAATTTATTAGAATTTAAATATTACAGTCATCGCGAAGCCATTTTTGGAGCAAACGATTTTACTCAAATTGGCGATGTAACGGGTTGAATTAGTGCTGAGTGAATAGCTGTTAAAACCCGCCCGTCGGCTAACATTAACGGATGAGCGACAACTGGGAATTGTAACTCTGTCCCAATCCCTAACTGGGAACTACTAGGCGGTAAAATAATTAAATCGAAAGGTGTCCATAAGGATGTAAAATTCAGTTGCTTCAAGCGATTGACATCTTTACTCAAATCGGCAATAAAGTTGCTATTAGGGCGCATTTGCATACAACCAGTCCGCCCAGAAAAATTGGCGGCAATCGTGCCACAATGGGGAGTAGAAATCGTAATAAATCGATCGACGCGATCGAGTCCACCCAGCCGTTGGATATAATAACGTGACACCAATCCACCCATGCTAAATCCTAGCAAGTCAATGCGCTGGTGCGGCTCAAAAGTGCGATCGATTAAATCGGCTACTTGTCCTGCTAATATTTCTAATCTAGTATCGCCAGTATTAGCATCGAGATCGATATCGGCGACTTGCCAACCTAAATCTTGCAAGTAGCTAGAGATTTTACGCATATTGTAGCTGGTATCCATTATGCCATGCACTAGCAGAATCGGGTTGCGTCGGTGGGGAGTGGTGTTAAAATTAGATGAGGTGGTGCTTTTAATTGCCACGATGAGTGAGCCTGTCAATGTGTTAATGTCAATTTTAGACTGGCTAGAAATCGAAGTTCGATTGGTTCGTGACAGTTTCTAAAGTGGCTCAAAGATGAGGGCTAGTAAACTTTTGTTAAGCTTTGTCAGCTTATCTTGCACTTGCTAGCGGTCAAATTTGATAATTTACTTCTATGTAATGAGAGAGATAATTTACCGTGTTTTTTAAAAAGTTATTTGGTCGTAAAAATGATGGCTTCTATCTCCAGTTAGAAGATGAAGATGCTTCATCTAAACCCGAAGCGAAAGCCAAAGCGAAAGCCACCGAAGCTAAACCTGCGGCTGCGCCAACGCCAGCACCTGTGGCTACTGTGGTAAAAGAGGCGGCACCAGTCGCAGCACCAGCAACAGCCGTCGCACCAGCAGCAGTCGCCGCAGCAGCTACAACTACTGCACCAGCAGCTAAAGTTGACAAAAAGGCAGCCAAAGCCGAGAAAAAGGCTCCCAAAAATGCGGAAGCCCCCAAAGTGGAGGCTCCAAAACCTGTAGTTACCGCACCTGCGGCACCACCGATTACCAACTTCGCAACAGATTATCTAATCAAACCATCGTCTAATAGCAGTCGTCGTCTTCCGGGGGCGAATATGCGCGGATTTTTAGAGCTAGCACGCCAAGTTGAAAAGCCTAAAGGTTTCAAAAATGCTGCCGCCGAGCGCAAGCCTGGTAAATAGTTTTAAAATTGAAGTAGGGGTAATGTCTTGTCTCGCTAAACCGTCGGGAAACCCGACGAGCGCGAGCCGCTTCATGAATTACCCCCTACTACCTCAACGCTAGCTGCGATCGCGACACATCGATAGCGTACTGTAAAGATGAAAAGCTCGATCCCAATTACTATCGGCACGACGTAATAATTCAAGGTGTGGTTCGATTCTGCCGATCGCTTCTGGATAACCGATCGCGGTATCGGCAAACGGCGTAAAATTATTCTGGTGCGGAATGTCGGCTAATCGTTCGCTAATTTGAGCCATGACATTCTTCCAATTATCGCGACTGGTAGCCGGAATGCGCTGAGTATTTGACAATCCACCCAAATCTTCATTAACTCGATCGCGATGCTGATGAAGTGACTGCTTATACTCAGAAAAATCGTAAGTTTGCGAACATAATCTAAAGATACTGCGGCGATCGCCCAATTGTAAATCGCAGACATGCACGTAGTCGAGAATTTTTGGTTTGCGGTAAGTCCGATTGTGCGCGTCGATTTCCATCACTTCTTCAAAAATTGGCAACATGCCACTGACTAACTGAGTGACTTCCGACCAGTTAAAATTAAATGTCCGCAGTTCGCTGCGATCGTCGCGACAAACGATCGTACCTTGTGGATGAAAAGATCGCACATGCCCTACCTGAAACACAAAGACTTGCTTTAGATCCTGTTGTGAGACGCAAAAGCACGGAATTTCGGCTTGAAGCAATCGATCTCGATAGAATTCTAATTCGCTCATCTTTCCCAACCGATATAATCGCCACCCCCGGCTGGGAATCTGAAGTCTGGCACTGTATGGATCTAGCTCCATAATTGCCGCAAACTTGGCGACTACAGCTTGCTTGTGTTCTGGAGCTATCGGTTCTAGTACCAAAAAGCCTGGGGCAGAATTTTCCTCAATTCCAGCTCTAGCTTGCGCTAGCGCATCTGCCTGAATTTGCGATTGGATCTGCTCGATTCTTTGAATTCCTTGACGTGCCTCGGTAGTAATTTTAAGATTAACAGCATGTTGGAGCAACATCCGATAAATTTCGAGCGCATTATCGAGCCGATCTGTTGCTTCTTGTAATTTTGCTGAGTACAGTTGAACTTGGTGGTCGTCTGGCTGTTGCTCGACTAAGACGGCAATTAATTTGGCGGCAGTCTGATAGTCCTGACGATTTAGGGCAGAAGCCGCTTGCTCTAACATAACTTTAAAGGAATTAGTGGCATGGAATAATCTTGACAACTCAA
>NZ_JANYJC010000331.1 GCF_025361915.1 Chamaesiphon sp. GL140_3_metabinner_50 | reverse complement strand
CGAAATCAACTAGCAACTATTTATCAACAGCATCTTCGATCGACAAATATAGCAGCAGAGTTTGAGAGCTTATCGCTACCCAAGAAAACAGGCTGTCTGCGGATTGGATATATTGCTTCTACGTTAAAATCTCATTCGGTTGGCTGGTTGAGTCGGTGGTTGATGCACCATCACGATCGCCAGTCTTTTCAAGTTTTTATCTATTGTTTGAATACAAACCAAGAAGATCCTTTCAATCATCAGTGGTTTAGAGATAAAGCAGATATTACTTCATATTTTACCGTCTTTCCAGATGAAGTTGTCGCTCAAATTAAAGCAGATGAAATCGATATTTTAATTGACTTAGATAGTCAGACTTACGATCTTACCTGTTTGATAATGGTGCAAAAACCAGCTCCAGTACAGGTAACCTGGCTGGGATGGGATTCTACAGGTATCCCTGCGATCGATTATTATGTTGCCGATCCTTACGTGCTTCCAGATGATGCTCAAGAGTATTATCAAGAAAAAATTTGGCGATTGCCGCAGACATATTTAGCCGTCGATGGCTTTGAAATTGGTACCCCAACGCTGCAACGTGCAGATTTAAATATTCCGGCTGATGCGGTAACTTATCTTAGCGGTCAATCTGGATATAAACGCCATCCAGATTGTATTAGAAATCAGATGCAAATTATTAAATCTGTACCGAATAGTTATTTTTTAATTAAAGGCGATAGTGATGCAGCAACTATCCAAGATTTCTTTGGTAAATTAGCCGCCGAAGTAGGATTAGATGCAGATCGGCTGCGCTTTTTAGATCGAAATCGAGATGAATATACGCATCGTGCTAATCTAGCGATAGCAGATATAGTTCTAGACACTTTCCCTTATAATGGTGCCACCACGACTCTAGAAACCCTGTGGATGGGAATTCCGATGGTAACGCAAGTCGGTCAACAATTTGCTGCACGCAATAGTTATACTTTTATGCTAAATGCTGGCATTACGGAAGGGATTGCTTGGAGTCCACAAGAATATATCGAGTGGGGCATAAAATTAGGAATAGATCGCGATTTAAGGAATAAGATTCACGGTAAATTAAAATCGGGACGAGCTACTGCACCTGTTTGGAATGCTAAACAATTTACTCGCGATATGGAGCAAGCTTATCGAGATATGTGGGCAAAATATCAGCAGCAGCAACACGATCTAAATTAATTTATTTTGACTTGTTACAGGCAATCGCTCATTTAATTCACACACCTTTTCTTAGCATCTTCTCGATCTTAAATAAATGCAAACTTTAGATACCTCGCCAATTATAGAAACAGATCTTCAGGTTACTCCTACTAGCTTGGAACAGGTTATCGATCGTTATGAAACGTTAATCGATCGAGGAAACACCGATAATGATAACTATTGGTATTTAGGGTTAGCTTACCTGCTTCAGGAGCGCGAACTCGATGCTCAAGCTACTTGGTTTATTCCGTTTGAAGCAGCGTCTGAGCTGGAGTCAGAAGTTTTAACTAGTGAGTTGTCAGCTTTACTCGATCGATCGGCTACTGAAGAATTTTATGCTAACAATCTCGATAATGCTCGATCGATCTGCGAACAGTTACAATCGATCGATCCCTTTTGCATAAATAATTTATTGCGATCGATTTTAATAAAGATTAAATTTGAGGAATTTATACCCGATCTGTTGATAGAATGGCAGGTAAACGAGTTGGTTATTGATAGCAATTCTGGTCGGGTAGACCGTAATTTATTAGCAGATTTATTGAGATCGTTACTAGATTTTCCTGCTGAATCTACATCTCGATCGATCGAGGCACTTATTGTAACATATTTGCGTGAATCGGTTGTCGAAGTTGATAATTTCGCTAGCGATATTATGAATGCAGCGCATCGGACTGGCGCAAATACTTTCATGGTCGATATCCTTGAATTTTGTCGAACTTTACAACCGCAAAATTTCCAGATTGCACATATTTTAGGGCGCGTTTATTCAGATATGGCGTGTCACGATCGGGCGATTGAAACCTGTGCATCTATTTACGATCTGTGCGATAGTACTTGCGATCGCATTCGAGCTAGTTATCCGTTATTAATTGCCTATTTAACCGCAGGTAATTGGCAACAAGCCAATCTAGCACTACAAAGACATCAGCAATTAATAGAGCAATTTAGTACAGAGACATTTTCACAATTAGATCTAGTTACCAATCAAAGAATTATTGTCGCTAATGTCTTCTCGCCATATACTGAAGATCGACCAGCAGATTATCGACAACTCCAAAATAAAATTGCTGAGATTTATCTACAACATAATCAGGCTCATCTTAAAAACTATATTGCCGAACCAACTTCATTACAGAAAATCGCAGGAGTAATCAGAATTGGTTATGTCGGATCGACACTAAAAAATCATTCTGTCGGTTGGCTGAGTCGATGGTTATTTCAACATCACGATCGCGAAAAATTCCAAGTTTTTACTTACTGTATCAATCAAAATCCAGACAATCCTTTTTATCAAAAGTGGTTTCGAGATCGATCGAATGTTAGCTATTGCATGGTAGCCGATGGCGAACGTGTTGCCGCCCAGATTCGTGCTGATGAAATCGATATCCTGATCGATTTAGATAGTCTGACTTTAAATATTACCTGTCAAGTATTAGCTGCCAAACCAGCTCCAGTTCAGGTAAGCTGGTTGGGTTGGGATGCAACGGGTTTATCGACTGTTGATTATTTTATTGCCGATCCTTATGTATTACCAGCTAATGCTCAAGACTATTATCGAGAAAAAATCTGGCGGTTGCCACAGACATATTTAGCTGTGAATGGTTTTGAAGTTGGTATCGCTACTCTCAGTCGTCGGGATCTAAATATTCCAGACGATGCGATTGTTTATTGGAGCGGACAAAGAGGTTTCAAACGCCATCCGCAGACAGTCAGAGCGCAGATGCGAATTATTAAAGCGGTACCTAATAGTTATTTTATTGTTAAAGGCGACACAGATCCAAAGATTATTCAAGAGTTTTTTGGACAAATTGCGATCGAAGAAGGTGTAGAATTCGATCGATTGCGGTTTGTCGGATCTGTGGCTGACGAACCTACTCATCGCGCTAATTTGGCGATCGCGGACATCGTACTCGATACTTTCCCCTATAATGGTGCCACCACGACTCTCGAAACCCTGTGGATGGGGATTCCGATGGTAACTCAAGTCGGAAAACAATTTGCGGCGCGGAATAGTTATACCTTTATGCTCAATGCGGGTATTGAAGAAGGAATTGCTTGGAGCGAGGCGGAATATATCGAGTGGGGGATAAAATTAGGACTCGATCGCGATTTGCGAGACAAAATTGCTGGTAAACTCCGATCGGGTCGTACTACCGCACCTGTCTGGAATGCCAAACAATTTACGCTGGATCTGGAGCAAGCTTTTCAGGAAATGTGGGCAAAATATCAGGAGCAAAACCAGTATCAAGCCAGCACGGACTATTCTAATAATTAAACAAGTTGCTACCTAAAACCTCAGCGGTTAGAAACCGCTGCTCATGATGCAAAGTCCGCCTGCGCGGACTGAATATCTTAGTCCGCGCAGGCGGACTTTGCACCACTAGCCACGATTTCAATCGTAGGCGTTCTATGGGTATTAACTTAGATTAATCAAACATAGTTAAAATAACTATCCGTCAGACTCAATCCCGATGTATTTTGGACGATGCCAATTAATTCTGGCTCGCCGGAGCGATTGTTGTAAATAGCCGTACCCGCATTTACGCCAGAAGGAGCGGTACCTAGCGAATAGTCTGCGGCTTTACCTTTGAGTTGAATGACATCGCCATTCGTCGAAAAGCCGACGATGTTGGCGTAGTCATTGATGCCGCTGGTGGTGCTGTTGCCATCGTTATAATAAACCCGATTGGCATCGCCGAGGATGAAGCGTTCGCGATTTCCCGAACCGATGAGGGTATCAATTTCGCCTTTACCCGCCGTACTGCTAGGATCGACACCTACTAGTGAATTGTTGCTACTACCGCCAAGGAGTAAATCGTTGCCTGTGGTGCCTTGAGCAGATCCGACTTTTACGCCTGCTGTATGCGTCGTGGCGCGATTGAATGTCATTTCTAGTCTGTTGCCGACTAAACTATAACGATCGGCTCCTGTGGCGGTTATACCTTGCCCTGCGGCGATGTTAAGATCGATCGAGATGTTACCTTCGCCATTGAAAGTATAGTCGAGATTGCGACCGTCGCCTGTAACTGAGAGGAGTTCGGCGCGTTGTGCGAGTGCGACGATGTGAGTGACGTTATCTGCTTTGGTGCCTAAATTAATTTGGTAGTCGCCGCCTGTTTTTGTCAGAAATACGGAGTTGTTATCGAAGGCGTAGTAATTACTGACGTTTTTGATTTTTTGGGATGATTGGATGTCGAGCGAGAATTTACCGACTCCGGCGGTGCTAGCATCTGGGGTGACTCGTGCGTTAATTGTATCGCCAGTTTGCTCGGTGGTGACTTGAGATTTGGCAAATGTGCGAAGCCGATTTTGTGCGTCGTCGAAGGTGACAAATTCGGTACCGTCGGCGGCGGCTCTGGCGATAAAGTTATTGTATATGGCTGGATCGTAGTTTGGATCGGCTCCGGTTGCGCCGTAATCGTGCCAAGCAAACTCGATAATTGGTTTGCGGCTGCGTTTGAGCTGGTTGTATTCTCGCTCCCATAGTACTGCGGTTTGCGCGCTGGTGAGTTTTTGAAAACCGATCGCGTTAAAATCAAAGGAGATATTAGGTGCGAAATACACGGCTGTAGCTGTCGGTTCGAGGAAGCCAAAGGCGTTATTGTAAGCAGTGCCTACGCCTGTATAATACTGGAAATAATTATCGATTTGCCGATCGAGTGCCAAGCTGTCGGGATTTCCGGGTGTGGCTGCACCAGTAATGTTAGTTCCTAATTGGCTAGCAATAACATTTTTCGATTGGTTAAATTCAAATTCGATTTCGGCTGGTGTCAGATTGCTGGGTGATTCTGGATGCGTATATGAGTGAGTGCCAATTTCGTTTCCCAATGCCAACCAGCGTTGGTAAATTGGTTTCATTACATTCCAATCGGTATATTCATTCTGAGCCGGATCGTTACCGATGTTGATAAAATGCGAACCGACAAATCCGTATTTATCTTTCCAATTTGTCAGTACGTCGGTAAGTTTTGATTCTATTTGCGGTGCTTCGATCGCATATTTCGATCGATCTACATCATCGCGAGATAAAAATAAGCTATTATTCCGCGTTAAATCGAGGCTGATGCGGGTAGACGGCTCGACAATTGATTGAATTGCGGGTGCGACAATGTTAGCATCGGCAAAGATCGATTGATTGGCAAAATGGATATTTTGACCGCCTGTTTTGGTGGCGATAATGGCGTTATAATTTGTACCGTCGATTGTCTGTTCGGCAAGAGTTTTACTAGTCGGATCGATCGCACTATACGCAGCAAAAGCAGTCCCGCGATCGTAATTAACTAAAGTTTCGCCACTGTTAAATCCAGCTAAAATATTATTATTGACATCTTTAGTTGTAACAACTGCATTCCGAATGCCACCGCCAGCAGTGCGTCGAACGCCGAGCAGGTTTTTCATCCGACTGTAAGCATCGCCAGCTAATACCGCACCCGTTTCATCGTTGGTAATAAAATCGCCAGCCGCAATTATCCCAATTTTATATTTATCAATAGCTTCAGTGAGTGAAGTTTCGATCGCTACCAGATCGGCTTTATTAATGTTACTAAATGATGGAAATACCAGCGCATCATAATTGACTAAATTATTTATAGATTTAAGATCGGCTTCGGTAATTAAGTCGAACGGAATACCTGCGGCGATCGCCTGAGCCTGAGCGTTAGCAAAAAGTTGACCGTACGCTTTTTTGTCAAAATAATTATTAGCCGAAGTTTCTGAATAAACAATTGCAATCCGCTTGCTCGAATTAGTTCGATTTGGTAAATTCATACTGCCAATACTCAAACTATTATTTGCATAATCACCAGGTAAAAAGACTCGATCGTTGACATCTATATAAGCATCGATACCCATTTGGGCAGTACTGATAATTGCTTTAGGAATGACAATTTCGATCGTTTTACCATCGCTACTGTGGGCAAAATCTACCGCACTAATAAAATTTTCTCCCGCCGCTCCACTATATAAATACGGTTTGCCATCTGCGGCGATATTAATGTTATATTCCGCCCCAACTGTCGAACCAAATACCTGATAACCAGTAGTTTTATTCCGATCGATATTTAACCAAATTGTCGTATTTGTGCCAATTTCTCCTTGACTAGAATCGATCGCAATCGCATAACCATCATCAGTATTTTTGCCATATACCCGATAACCCGCTACTTGCTGACGAGCCGCCGCATCTAAACGATCGATCGATCTCCAATCGCTTAAACTACCATCGATTTTAATAGTTCCATTTTGGTTGAAAGTGGCTGTATCAAAAGCAGACTCAATCGATTCAGACATGTTGACAGGATAAAATTTTAGCTCCCAGTATTGTGGATATTCTCAGCCTGATTAGCTCGATCTATCTACGTGTAAATACGGATAATAAAATTAAACCACTATATTTCTATACTTGTCTGCGATCGATATCACTCACGATCGCGATCTAGTAGTCTTGGGTATAAGCTGTCAAACAGCTAAATCGCATATACAATTTTTAGAAGGGGGATCGTAGATTAAACAATCGACAGTTTAACAATATTTAATAATTAGATGATTCAGCCAATAATTTTATTATTTATCTCTAATATTTTCATGACATTTGCTTGGTACGGTCATCTCAGAGATCTTCAGAATGCACCATTGTGGATGGCGATTTTAGTGAGTTGGTCGATTGCTTTTTTTGAATACTGTTTTCAGGTACCGGGTAACCGCATTGGCTCTCAATATTTTAGTCTCGCACAGTTAAAAGTCATGCAAGAAATTATTACAATGATAGTTTTTGCAGGCTTTAGCGCGATCTATTTTCAAGTACCGATTACTCGCAATTATGTATTTGCCGGGATGTTATTAGCTGGTGCGGCTTATTTGATTTTTACCGAGCGATCGTGAATGGTTTCTGGTAGTTTAGATCGTAGGTTGGGTTGAGCCGCGAAACCCAACGCACTCACTAGGACACAAACCCGACTTTTTAGAAAAGTCGGGTTTGTAGCGCACTAGTTTTACTGTCCATGACTCTTCGGCCAGGTCACATAAAAAGTTGTGCCCTCTCCCAAACTGGACTCTAACCGAATCGTGCCTTGCTCGGTTTCAACGATCTTCTTGACGATCGCCAAGCCAATTCCTGTACTATCGCTATTATCCTTAACTTTGAGAGTTGTAAAAATGTCAAAGACTTTGGCTTGAGATTCGGGGGCGATACCTGGGCCGTCATCTTTGAGGATAAATTCGTGGTAATCGGGATGTTCGATCGCCGAAATATCTAAATGTCCGGTAACGGAAGTATGGTGCTTGATGGCGTTGTTAATTAAGTTGGTCAAGACTTGGTTCAAAAATCCGCGCTTGGTGGTAAGGGTTGGTAGCGGTGGCTGAATGTCGATCGTAAAGCCTTCTGGTGGGGCGAGAGAGTCGATAATCTCGCTCAGGAGTTCGGCGAGGTCGAAAGTTTCCGAACGCGCTTCTTGCCTGCCTGCGCGGGCGTACAGCAGCAAGCTGTCAATCATCAACTCCATCCGTTTGACGCGGGTGCGGAGGAGCTGGAACTGTTGCTGGTTGTCTGGTGGCAACTGACCTTGTAAATCGTCTTCAATCCATTGGGACAGGTTGGAGATTGCCCGTAAGGGAGCTTTGAGATCGTGAGAGACGGTATAGACGAAACTGTCTAGCTCCTGGTTGCGATCGGCTAAGGCTACTTCGGCGAGTTTGCGATCGGTAATATCGTGTCCGATGCCGACGATCCCCAAAATATTGCCATCTACGTCGCGCAGTGGGGCTTTGGTAGAGAGGAAAGTCTTCACGTTACCGTCGATGACTACTGGTTCTTCAAACACTGCGGCGACACCCGATGCGATGATGGATCGATCGTTGGCGCGAATTGCTTCGGCGGCTGCATGGTCTTCGATAAAGAAGAATTCGTCTTGTCCCAGCAGTTCGGCGACTGACTTATCAAAGTAGTTGGAGATCGCGGGATTGATGAATAGCAACCGTCCCGCTCTGTCTTTGGCGTAAATGATATCTATCGAGTAATCGCCGATCGCGTTTAGCAATGTTAGCGTTTCGTGCTGTTTGGCTTCAGCGAGTTTGCGCTCGGTAATCTCCGCGACAAAAATCGTCAGGCTACTGGGTGACGGATAAATCCGGTGTTCGTACCACCGCTCCCAAGCCGGGTAGAAGTTTTCAAACTGATTGGGAGTGCGATCGCGGATTGCTTGATGAAAATGTCCGTACACCTCAGTCTCGATCGCTGGGGGAAACAATTCCCAAATATTGCGACCTAACATTTCGGCAGATGAGAGTGCCATCATCTCGCAAAAGCGATCGTTGACATAAGTAAAGCACCAATCGCGATCGAGCACATAAAAGCCATCCCGAATACTCGTTAAAATGCTTTCTACTTGCGCTTTTGCTGTTTCGGCTTCCAGTCGTAAGGCTTGCTCCCGCTGCGTCGCTTCCTGGCGCATTTGCGCTAGTTTCAATGTTACCTCGACGCGCACTAGCAGTTCGCGGGCAGAGAAGGGCTTAGTGAGATAATCATCAGCTCCGGCTGCTAGTCCTTCCAGCCGCGCCTCTTCTCCGGCTCTAGCCGACAGCAGGATAATCGGGATTTCTCTAGTTTGCGGGTCGCTGCGGAGGGTTTGCAACAAGCTCAGTCCATCGAGGTTGGGCATCATAATATCTGCCAAAACCAAATCGGGGATCTGGTGGCCGATACAGCTAGGGCGGCAACTCCATCGGCTACTGCTACGACTTGATACAGA
>NZ_JANYJC010000305.1 GCF_025361915.1 Chamaesiphon sp. GL140_3_metabinner_50 | reverse complement strand
CTTAGAAAGCGAACTGACCGCCAAGTTCGATCTCCAACAGCGACCAATTCCGGCTGGTTTGGAGTTGAATGTTAGCGATCGAGGTAAAAATCCGGCAACGATTCAAAGCTGGTCTTATGAATGCCCCCAGTTGCGAAAAATCCGGTATACATATATCGATGCTGGTGTGAGTTCGCAAATTTTTAATTGCGTAATTTATCCAAATCATCATTACGATTTACCGCTGTTAGGATTAGATTTTCTCTCGTTTGGCAAAGTTAAGAACTTAGTAGTGCTTGACTTTCAGCCGTTATTTCAAGATGAAGCTTATCAGAAAAAATACATCGAGCCGCTGAAGTTTCTGCACGATCGCTATCCAGATTTATCGCAAGATCTGGAGATGAAATTTTACGATTCCAATCAATATTTTTCCAAGTATTTACTATTTGCCAAAACAGATGTCGAAACGGTTTCGACGCGATTGCTGGCAGCATTTAAAGACTATCTAGATTTATACTGGCAAATGCTCGATCGCGCCGAACCACTTACAGACCCCTCAGACATTCAGCGCATCGTCAAAGCTCAACAAGACTACGATCGCTACAGTGCCGAACGCGACCCAGCTTCAGGACTATTTAGCAGCTACTTTGGGCACGAATGGTCGGAACGCTTCTTGCATGAATTTTTATTTGAAGACTCAGTACCATTGGCTGTTCGCTAGGGAATAGGGGATCGGGAAAATATTTGCAACCGTATAAAAAATCCTAAACTACCTCTAAATCCTCATCCCTATTCCCGATCCCCTATCCTCTATTCCCTAGAAAATGACACTCTACCAACCCTTCCTTGACTACGGTATCGATTATCTTAAATCGCGGCTAGATGTTAGCGATTATCCCATCCCAGCGGGATTCGATCGCAAAAATGCGATGACGGGTAAAGGTGATAAACAGGTAGAAGTGCTAACCACCAGTCATGGATTTCAATCGCCCAAACTGCGGCAAATTCGCGCCGCACACGTCCAAGGCGGCGGCTCCTTGCAAGTACTCAATTTTGTGATTTTCCCCCACTTAAACTACGATTTACCCTTCTTTGGGGCAGATTTAGTTACGCTACCAGGTGGACATCTGATTGCGATCGATATGCAGCCGTTATTTTCAGGCGAACCAGCATATCAGGAGCGTTACAGCACGCCAATTTTACCGATGTTTCACGAATATCAGGCTCATCTCCCGTGGGGTGGTGATTTTCCTGAAGAAGCACGCGCATTTTTCTCGCCAGCATTCCTGTGGACGCGTCCGCAAGAAACTGAAGCGGTAGAAACGCACGTATTTGGAGCCTTTAAGGATTATCTTAAAGCCTATCTAAATTTTGTCGATCGAGCCGAGCCAATTACCGACCCGCAACGGTTGGAAGAGATTAAACAGGCGCAACTACGCTATGTCCGGTATCGCTCGGAAAAAGACCCCGCGCGCGGAATGCTCAAGCGGTTTTACGGTGAAGAGTGGACGGAAGAGTACATCCACGGCTTTTTGTTCGATCTAGAGCGGAAATTACCAGCACCTGCACATTCTGAAGTTGTATAAAGCCAATCAATCGTTTATGAGAGCCAAGATTCAGAGTCAACAGCAATCTGCTCTAAATCTGGAGGCTCGATCTCGATCGATGACATGCTCTGGATTACCAGCTAAAAGTGGTATCACTATGGTGCCGAATGTCTGAGTTAGAAGCTTGACACAGAGAGATTATTAACGTTTGTGACAAAGATCGCAACAAACAAACAACGGCTCACATAACGTTGTATATATTTAAGTGAATGAGTAGTCTTGGTTACTAACAGCCAGCTCGACAGCAGCCAGTCAAAACTGGTTATAATATGAGAGTTTTCTCAAATTTGTTAAGCTATGTTGCGGGTTACTCCAAGCATGGCAGCTAAATTTGAAGCCATAACTATTAAACGCATACAGGATTAAATATATGTTAGACGGATTCTCCAAGGTTGTCGCCCAAGCAGATGCACAAGGTCAATACCTTAGCACTGGTCAATTAGACGCACTAGCGGCAATGGTAGCCGACGGCAACAAACGGATGGATACAGTCAACCGGATTACATCCAACTCTTCGACAATTGTTGCTAACGCAGCCAGAAGTCTATTTGCCGACCAACCCAACCTGATTGCTCCTGGTGGAAATGCTTAC
>NZ_JANYJC010000300.1 GCF_025361915.1 Chamaesiphon sp. GL140_3_metabinner_50 | reverse complement strand
TGAATTCCTTGCTCATAGCCAAAGTTCACTGAAGTGAACTGAAAGATTTTTCTTCCGGTGTATGAAACCACCCTGCCCCTTATAAAGGGGAGGGAGCCAAGAATTGTCCCCCCCTTTATAAGCTATGCATTACCCACAGATTATCCAATGATTGTAATGGTTTGGGAGATTGCTAGTCATTTAGGTAGGGGCAATTCATGAATTGCCCCTACCTAAATGCTCCCACTCCTTATCCCGCCTGGATGGTTCGAGTGGATCTGTGGGTAATGCATAGCCTTTATAAGGGGGGGTAACACCATCTCAGCAGCAGCCGATCCGACTTGTCGGTACACCGTAGCAGACAGAGAAATTTAGGCTGCTGGCTGGAACCCAAAGATCCGGGCATAAAAAGCAAACTCGTCAGTCAGGGCGCGTTTGATATTTGCTGCTTGACGAAAGCCGTGCTGCTCGTCAGCGAAGGTGACATATTCGACGGTAATGCCTTTGGCTTTGAGGGCATCTACCATCATTTCGGCTTGATTGGGCGGGACGACTTTATCTTCTAGACCTTGGAAGAAAATAATCGGACAGGACAATTGCTGGGTAAAATATAGGGGCGATCGATCGCGATAAATTGGCGAAGTATCTGGATCTGGTGCGACTAATCGATCGAGATAGCGCGATTCAAATTTGTGGGTATCTTTGGCAAGTGCGATTAAATCGCTCACGCCATAATAACTGGCTCCGGCTTTAAAGGTATCCCCAAACGTGAGTGCTGCTAGGGTCGTATACCCCCCTGCGCTACCGCCCGAAATTGCCAGCCGATCGCCATCTGCCCAGCCCTGCTTGACTAAATAGAGGGCGGCATTGGTGCAATCATCGACATCGACAATGCCCCACTGCCCATCGAGGCGGTGTTGATAAGCTTTACCATAGCCCGTACTCCCACCATAGTTCACATCGACGACGGCAAAACCGCGACTCGTCCAATATTGAGTTTTGAGGTTGAGCTGGTTGGATGCCGCTGCTGTGGGGCCGCCATGACTTTTGACTAGGAGGGGTGGTTTTTCGCCCAGCAGTGGCTGGTAATCTTGATTGGTGGGGGGATAATAGAAGGCGTAGGCGGTTTGACCGTCGGTAGTGGGAAATTCGATCGATTGAGGGATTGAGAGGTAGCCCGGTGCGATTTTGACTCGATTGGAACGTTGCAGAACTTCGCGGGATTCTGTGAGTAAATCGATGGCGATAATCTCGTTGATTTGGGTGGTAGAAGCGGCACAGCAGACGAGTAAGTTGCCCACCGTGCGGACGCTGGCAATGTCGGTATAGGGGACACTCAAGGGGGTAAAATGCCCGCTGAGGGTATTAATTATGCCCAGGTGCCACACGCCATTTTGACTGTAGGTACAGACGATCCGATGTTTGCCGACGAGGGCGTAAGTGGACATGCCAAATACCCACTGCGGCAGGCTAAATTCGGCAGCTAATTCATACACGGGCGTAACTTTACCATCGCGCCAAGCGTACAGGTTGCCCCAACCAGTGCGATCGCTGACAAAATACAAGGTATCATCAGATGACCACTGGGGTTGGAAAATAGTTTCATTAGCACCGCCAGCAATCGAGTTAGGTGCAGAGATATAGCCATTACTAACGGTTGCCATCTGGAGATTGGTACCATCCCAAGGTAAATTGGGGTGATTCCAGCTCAACCAGGCAAGTTTAGTGCCATCGGGACTCAATCGGGGTGCGGCATAAAAATCGCAGCCGCACACTAATGTGGATACGCTATGGGGTGGAGTTAAACTAATACTCACGATCGTATTTAATGGATCGAAATCTGCCGAATCGTGTTCTTGTTGAACGCAAATTAATCGATTCAGATGAGGATCGATCGTTAAATCGGCATAGCGTTTGGTACGATCGTGGGTGAGTTGACTAACTTGCTTGGGATCTGCCGATCGTAAATCTTGAATGTAGAGACAGTTATCGCTATTGTTACTAAAATACACTCGTCCATCGACAACGGTATAGGCGGCACCGCCATATTCATGCACGCGATTGCGGACGTTATAGTCAGGCGGCGTAATATCTTCAATCTGCCCATTCGCATTACGCCTAACAATGACACTGCGCCCAGCTTCTTGAGGACGAGATTCCAACCAATAAACATCCGTGCCATCTAAAACGATCGAACTCAAACCGATACTATCAGCGACAATCGAATCAGCAGTAATCGGCGATTTCCAAGAACCAAAGGGAGCGAGTTGCATAGTGGCAAGCAATGTAAGGTGGATGAGCGCGCGCGAATCTTGACGCTTGGGTGAAGTTAAACTCACTTACCTGGATTCTAACCGATCGTGTCGAACCCTCATCGCCCTGACTATATAACTATCAACCAAAATTTTTCGATATATTTCTCGCTAATAGATCGCCGCTGGAGATCGGGATAAATACTCATCGCTAAAGCTTGTTGAAAAACCTCGGTGCCAGCGGGGTAATTTTCCCCCGCGTGCCCACACTGTTTAGCCGCTAAAATTACGGTATCTGGCAGATGGCAGTTGTTTGTGAAGACAACTTTCTAGCAGGCGAACTTGATAGACTTGCTGGAATAATCCCGGATTGAGAATTACTTTGTACTTGCGCTGAAATACTGGCTGACTCAAAAACGCCGACCAAGGAAAAGGGACTTTAGGTGTTTCGCCGCTAGACACGATCGTTATGTGGGTAAGGTGGACTGTTTAACGGGCACTTTCGGCACAGGAGAGTTTTAGCCAGAAAGAAAATTTTGCTAGTGGTTAATTTAGTCGTCAGTGGTGATGTCGATCGTTGCTGAAAATGTTAATTGCCATAGCTATATTAATTTCTCACATCTAGCCGCTCGATCGCATCAGCCATTTATCGGTGTGCGAGTGGCTAGAGCGTTAAAATATATGTAGTTATTTATATTTAAGTTAGCGATCGTGGCTGTTCCTTCTACTTCTGGCAAAACTATCTCTTATCTGGCTCCAACGATCGATCGTGCCGAACTCGCCTTACGCTGTGCGCCATTTCACCTGGCTCTATTTGCCAAACTGCGCTGGGAGAGTGTCTCGGTACCCAAATTAGCTGGCGATCTCGGTGTCAAATCTGGCTATACTCGCTATCCTCTCTCGGAGCTGAGTGTCGAAACAGCCACCAATTGGCTGATTCAAGTAGGCATGTTACGGCGGGAAGTGGACGGACAAGGTTTAACCGATAGTTTTCGGTTG
>NZ_JANYJC010000295.1 GCF_025361915.1 Chamaesiphon sp. GL140_3_metabinner_50 | reverse complement strand
CTTCGTTTCTGCACCGCCCTCAAATTCATTTGAGGGCGGTGCAGAAACGAAGCAAATCAATTTTGCTTATCCCGAACTCAGGTTAAGGAGTAGGGAGTAGGAAGTGCAAATTACTTCAAAAACCTAAAGCCTAAACCTACTACAATCTAGAGTACCCATCTTGCGAGTAGAAGCAGAAGAAATCGCCGCATCTCCCTCGATATCGATACATACCCCACTAAAAACACCACCTTACTCGCAGTTGGTAAGGTGGTGGTAGTTTTAGAGTTAAATCTGTTTAAGAGCTTGCTAGAGCTGGTTTAGCCTTGCTTGTCTCATTGCGACCAGTTTCGCGATCGACAATTTGACGAAACTCATCGCCATCAATTGTCTCTTTATCGATCAAGATTTCTGCCAAAATATCCATCAAATTACGATGAGATTGAAGAATATCGATCGCTTGCTCGTAGCACTCCTTCACAATTTTACGCACCTCTCGATCGATTTGAGCGGCAATGGTTTCGGAATACTCTTGACGATCGGTATCCATTGCGACTAGTCCGAGTTCGGACATACCCATTTGAGCGACCATCCACCGCGCAATTTGGGTGAGGCTTTGGATGTCGCTACTGGCACCAGAATCAACTTCATCTTTACCAAAGACAATTTCTTCGGCAGCGCGACCGCCCAGTTTGACAGTAATCATTGCCATCAGCTTGGCACGGGTTTCTAATCCGTGTTCTTCATTAGGCATCGACCAAGTTAAACCGATGGCTTGACCGCGAGGTAAGACGGTGACTTTTTGCAGTGGGTCGTGTTCTTTGAGGAGAGTAATTAGTAAGGCGTGACCGATTTCGTGATAAGCAGTCATCCGCTTAAATTTACCATCCATGACCGCCTTACCTTCCATCCCTGCCTTGACGCGATCGATCGCATCATCCACTTCAGTAATGGTAATCGCGTCTTTGTGCCGACGAGCGGTAAAGATTGCCGCTTCGTTTAATAAGTTGGCTAAGTCTGCACCTGTAAACCCAGTAGTACGGCGCGCGATGGCTTCTAGAGAGAGTTCGGGATCGGCTTTCTTGTCGCGAATGTGGACTTTTAAAATTGCCAATCGCCCTTTGTAGTCGGGGGGATCGACTTGGACTTGACGATCGAATCGTCCGGGACGTAAGAGTGCGGTATCGAGTACGTCGGGGCGGTTGGTAGCCGCGATGATAATTACGCCGTTATTGCCCTCAAATCCGTCCATCTCGGTCAGGAGTTGGTTGAGGGTCTGTTCGCGCTCGTCGTTGCCGCCACCGATGCCCACGCCCCGCTGACGACCCACTGCGTCGATTTCATCAATGTAGATCAGGCATGGTGCATTTTCTTTGGCTTTTTTAAATAAGTCGCGGACGCGAGAGGCACCGACCCCAACGAACATTTCGACGAATTCTGAGCCAGAGATGCTAAAAAATGGTACGCCAGCTTCCCCGGCGATCGCCTTAGCCATGAGGGTTTTACCCGTTCCTGGCGATCCGACGAGCAGCACACCTTTGGGAATTTTGGCACCGACGGAGGTAAACCGTTCGGGTTCTTGTAAGAAGGTAACGACTTCTTGAAGTTCTTCTTTGGCTTCTTCTATTCCCGCCACATCATCAAACATCACGCCTGTTTTGGCTTGCATCTGGAAGCGCGCGCGAGATTTGCCAAAATTCATCGCCTGTCCGCCAGCATTGCCCGATCGGCGAATGATTGCCGATAAAATCGTAATTACGAAGACTAATAGTAAAACGTTGCCTAGCAGTCCGACGATCGCATTTTTATCAGCCGATTTCTGGACGCTAAATTCGACGTTCTTGTTATTGAGTTTGTTATACAGTTCGGCGTTATCGTCTAGCAACACTGCTTCTTTAATCCGCATTTTGCCCGGTGCGGTGGCATCGGCGACGGTGACTTTGGCAATTTTAGTAACCGGATCGAGTTCTAGTTTCGACACTACACCCCGATCGACTTCCTTAAATAGTTCTCCATAGGTAAGCGTGTTAGGATCGTTTTTCGCCAAAACTGGTGTACTCCAGGCAACTCCCAAGACGATCGGCAAGCCAGCCGCTAATCGCCACAATGACTTATAAAATCGCTTCGATTTGACCGGGGAACTATTTTCCATATATTTTTTTGTGTCCTTTATACCTGCACCCGATAATGGGTGTTTGTATTTACTTAGTGAGTGCGCGAGCGACTTGCCATCGAGACTTGGATATCTTCTAGTGTAGCTTCAGTTTTATTATTGCCATATTTGTGAGGGGAATTAACATTTTGGGGACGAGCATCATTGGCAAGTGCAAAAATATGTCTCCGTTCGCGCTGGCTGTCGATCTATCCATTGTGGTAATTCTGACAAAATATGCGACTAAGCTTTGGCTAGGGGCGATATTTGTTTGACATCGGTATTGAGGTTGACAAAGTAAAGTTCGATATTGAGATCTGGATAGCGATCGCGAATCGCCCAATACGCGCGGCTGAGGTATTCCGTATGGGTGGTGAGTTCCAATTCGGGGTTGTCGGTCAGACTGGGGTCGATTTTGTACTTATATACGGCGCAGTCTTGGTGATCGAGAATCAACACTTTTTTGATCTGGTGGAGTCGATAAGAGATATCCAACTGATCCCAGAATGCGTCGGCATCATACTGATGGGGCATTCCACTTAAAGCTAAGGAAGCCCCCGCTAGAGCTGTAAAGTCGTACTGTCCGCTCAAATTTTGGAGCGAGAGAAAATATCGTTCTGCTTCCAGAATCCGATAATCGATACAACTGAGGACTAGAGCTTTGGGGACTTTTTTTTCGGCTCTCGCCGCAGCCGGAGCGATCGTACTAGCTGTAGTCAGCACTCCTACCCCACCTACCAGATGGCGCAAAAATTGACGACGATCGATTGTAGACGATAATGCTACCCGATCGGCACGAAGACACTGACAACGATCCCGCATGTTAATTTGCTCTATTTTAGAAAAAGTCACCTCGATTGTCCACTGGTCGTTAAGACGATGAAGCGATCGCTTCGTGCGGGTCGCTGTTGCTAGTGTTGCAGCGATTTAGTTGGTGATGGACAGTTTTTATATTTATATTCTACCAAAACCTAGCCGCCGCGTGTGTTGTATCCAGCAGGATTATCCGCACCAGTCGCAGTGGTAGATGGCAATGGCGATCGGTATGCTGGGATTTGGATCGAGGACACTGTGGTACAATGATTAAAATCGCATCTGAAGTTCGAGCGGTTTGCACAGAGATCGCTGGTTACCAAACCTTTAACAATTACTATCTTTAAGACTTCAGTGTTAGTGTCGAACACTGTCGAATGCTGGTTTGTCTAACTTTATAGATGTCGAACTAGGCGATTGTATGCCTTCAATCCTATGTTTTCTCGCGAAATGATGCCTGCATCAACACCTAAGTTGGACGATCTATTACTTACCGCCAAACTCGACCCCTCTCAGCTACAGCGAATTACCGCCGAATTAGATGCGATTTCGATCGCGATCGCCGCACTGACTCCACTCGATCCGAGCGAACTGCGAAAAATCGCCCAAGAATTACAAGTAGAACCGATCGTCTCAGACTGGCTCGATGACTGGTCGATCGATCGCGTTGGGTCGCACGGAGAGTATAATATCCAGCAGATCCGCGCGTTAGTATTAATTTTTCATTATCTAGCACGAGTGCATCAACCGCTGGTACGGCGCAATATTAATTATTGGCAGGAAACGATCCAAGCCGATCGCTTACCGATCCAATCTCCACCACTTGCAGATTACATTGGTAATTTTATTACCATATATCAAGCTCGGATCGGGACGGGGAATTTATCATTTGAAGAACTGGCTCAGACCGCTTTAAACTTGCAGATCGGACTATTATTCTATGGTAGCCCCAATGGACATCAACGACTTTGGACGGCATTATTACAAAGATCTCAATAAGCCGTAGTTTCCGTAGCTCCCACTCGAACTAACCCAGATCGACTATACTTTCAGCATCAACATGGAATCCAACCACTTGACGACTCGCACCTATACTGCACCTACTTGTACTCTAGTTGTTTCCAGTAAGGAAGTACAACCAGCTCGGAACCAAGCGCAACCACCCAGTCCCGTTGATTTTATTTTGGAGCTAGAGCAGTCGGATCTGGGAGAAATCGATCGGGTGACACTCCAAGGACAACCCAGTCAACTAGATCGCCTCCACCAGACTGTTAATACGTACATTGCCGCCCTGGTTGCCAAATTTCCACACCCGATCGCCCAGATTGAAGATCGGGCACCAGCAGACCCTACCTCCAGCGAACCACCAGCAGAGATCCCGCCGCAACCCTTACGAGATCCCCGCATCGATGATGAGTCATCACCCAGAGCAGGCATTCTCAGGAATCTACCAGGATTGCGCGATAGCCTTCCACCAATACCCCCAGCAATTCCCCCCAATCCCCAATCCGGTTTTGAGGAAAAACCGAGTATTTCCCGACTGCTCGGTCGCTGGCAAAAGCCCCAACGTCGCGAGTCGCAACCCTTGTCTACCCCTTTAAATTCAGCCGCTGGAGCGACTCCAGCAGGCGCACCAGTACCCACTCAACCATACCTGACGGGAGTGGGCGAACGATCGCTCGAACATCAGCTCCATTTAGGCAATCTCGCCACGGCAGCATCTGGTAGCGTGTTAACTTTGTCCGCAATTCAACTGTTCGATTTGGCGGCGGTGTTAGATGAATATACTGCCGAACACGCAACCCCCAACGATCGTCCCAATGTCTTGAGCCGTAATAGTATTTACAGTCGTGGAGAGCGCGCTTCAGAGGCGATCGCCCCGGCAATTCCAGGCGTGCCAAATTTACCCGGAATACCCGCGCAACACTCAGAGCGTCCAGCTTATTATCCAGTTCGCATCCCCCGCAAATCGTCGTCATTCATGTCTGGGATTCCGTGGGCGATCGCCGCTGCCGCAGCAGTAGGTTTGCCATTATTATTACTCGACCCTAACGCTAATCCTGTCAAAGATCTCGCGAGTCAGCTCAAAATACCCAGCTTGACGGGTACTAAAAAAGTCACTACCACCATCACCGCCAAAACACCAAAAGATCCCGCGACTAAAACCGATACTACCGTGCCGATTGTTGGTGCGACCCCTACGCCGTGGCAAGCGCAACCAGTCGAGCCACCTAAAACTACTGTTAAACCAACAGATCCTACTAAAGTTGCGATCTCAGATCCTACTCAAGTTACTGCAACTCCAGACACCAGTAAGATCGGCATTGCGGCGATTCCCGATGCGATTTTGAGTCCTGGTGGCACGGTGCCAACGATCGATGGAACTGGAACGGCAACTACAGCGACAACTGCAACCAAGCCACTCGCTACCGCCAAACCAACGCCAACGAGTAAAACTGCGACTAAGCCTCTAGTGACAGCAACTACCAAACCCGCTGCGACTACAACGATCGGGCAATTACCGATCGATGCCGAAACTTCGGGTAAAGTATCGATCTCCAAACAACCAATTTCAGTCCCCTCAGCTTTCCCATCCCCAGTCGCCACTAAGCCGACAACCCCAATTCCGTTCGATCGAGCAGGGATAGACGCAGCCGGAAAGATCGATCCGGTAACTCGCTCTTTAAAACCGAAAACAACCGCCACTACAACAACCCCAGCCCTCGCTCCTGCCAAACCTAGACCCCAATCTGCAAAGCCGAATCCAGCCGGATCGCCCAACAGCTCCGATCCGTTTACGCCAGTCCCCAAAAACCCCAACCTGATCGACCTCAACCAGAACAGCCCAGAAACCAAAACCCCACAACCTGCGGCAACTCCCACCCAACCGTTACAGTCCAATGCGGGCGGTTTTAGCGGCGATCCAGTAGAGAATTCTTCCCTTCAGGAAACCAAACGCTACTTTGAAGGCAAGTGGAAAGCTAGCACCACTCAACAAAATGCATTGCAATACGTTTTGCAAGTAAATGGTAAAAGTGGTGTCGTCCGTGCTGTAGCTCCTCAAGGAGAAGCAGCCACTACCTATCTTCAGCAGACTAAATTTATCAAACCCGGACAAAAATTGCTCACGCCAGCAGATGGTGGCGGCGAACAGAAGATTCGGGTGCTACTTCAACCCGATGGTAGTGTCGATACTTTTATCGAACCATAGTCGATGCTCGTTCTTCTGCACAGGCTACGGTGCATACACAAGTCGGATGGACTTCGTTTTGAGATAATCCCCCCTAACCCCCCTTCAAAAGCGGCTCGCTATGGGCGGGGTTCCCCCGCACATAAAAGCGGCGTTTTTATGTCTAGGGGAACCCCCGTTGGCGGAGCCTCTCCGACAGTAGATATAAAAAAACGACAAGACAGCGAGACAAGACAGGGGGAACCGGATCCGGAAGTCCCCCTGCAAGGTTGCGCTTTCACTGTCGGGGAACAAAGGACGGTGCGCGCATCCGCTTTTCAAGGGGGATTTAGGGGGATTCCCACCGAGTTCGCTTCTTAACAGAGATGTGTATACACTCCGACAAGTCAATTGTAAAAAGTTTGCGTGTCAGTAGGAATCGATCGCCAGAGTAATCAATTCCTATTTACTCGTGGCAATCGATGTTTAAATCCACAGAGGATTTCCCAAGAGATTGTCCCTAACTCATTTGCCCAATCATCGGCAGTAATTTCTACCGCGCCGTCGCGTCCTAAAATAGTGACGATTTCGCCCACCTGAAGATCGGGAATCTGACTGATATCGAGTACGATTCGATCCATCGTAATCGTGCCAATTTGCGGCACTAGTTTACCCCTAATTGCGACTTGCATTCGATCGGACAAACGGCGGGGGATGCCGTCAGCATAGCCAATTTCGACGATCGCGATCGGCATATCCCGATCGGCAATATACCGATAACCATAACTTACGCCCGTTCCGGTGGTAATTACTTTGACTTGAGAAACCCGCGCTCTGACGCTCATCACTGGCTGGAGATCGATCGCAGCTTTGAGGTGTGGTGCGGGGTAAAGTCCATATAAACTCAGTCCCGGTCGGACTAATTGGTAGTGGACTCGATCGGTTACCACGATCCCGGCGGAGTTTGCTAAATGTCTGGGCGGTAGCTGATAACCTGCGGCGACGATGGCGGCTTGTGCGCGATCGAAGCGATCGATTTGTAGCTCCATCACCGTCGGATCGATGTCGTCAGCGGTGGCTAGATGAGAGTACAAGCTGCCGATTTGTAAATATGGCAAATTGGAGACTTCATCATAAAAAGCCGCTGCCTGCTGCCAATCTGCCCCCAATCTAGACATGCCAGTATCGAGCTTGAGATGGACGGAGAGCGGGAGCGGTGACTCTAAATTCACAATGGTTTTAGAGAGCAGAATTGCTTGGTCGATCGTGCATAATGTCGGTTGTAGCTGCCATTTAACGATCGCCTCGATCTCGACGTAACTATTGACTGCGCCTAAAATCATAATCGGCGCGAAGATGCCTGCGGTTCTGAGTTCGATCCCTTCGGTAACTGTCGCGACAGCCAACCACTCAACACCATTAGCGATAATAGTTCGAGCGACTTCGATCGCCCCATGCCCATAACCATCGGCTTTGATTACTGCCATAATTTGGGTATCGGGTGCCAATAAGCTTCTGATTTGGCGGACATTATGAGCTAGTGCCGATCGATCGATTTCTACCCATGCTCTTTGCTGTTCCCAATCAATAGTTCGATCGTCCATAAATTATTTATAGCTCTGATTTTAGCAACTGATTAGAGATTTTTTATTAACCGCAGCGATTCGCGCACGCCTTTGTTCCCCGACGGTTTAGCGAATCAAGACAGAGGCGCAGCGATTTTTGCACGCATCTGTTCCCCAACGGTGATGCGCGCAGATTCTCCTTAGGAGATGCTCCGCCAAAGAGACAGAGAGCGCACAGGGCATCAAGATAAAGATTAATCTATTTAGTTAGAATTAAGATACATTCTTCTTTCTTAATTCTAAATTATGGCAACTACCACGCTCGGTAATACAGGTATTGAAGTTACACCGCTGGGATTTGGTACTTGGGCTTGGGGCGATTCGTTATTTTGGGGCTATGGTAAAGATTATGGTGAAATCGAGCTGCGCTTGGCTTTTCAAGCCGCAGTCGCTAAAGGGATTACGTTTCTCGATACTGCTGAGGTGTATGGCTTGGGTAAATCTGAGGAGCTATTGGGTAAATTTATCAAAGAAACCCATGCGACGACGCAGATTGCGACTAAATATATGCCCTTACCCTGGCGGTTTCGGAAAGAAGATGTTGCCGATGCGGTAACTGCTAGTTTAAAACGGTTGAAGATGCCCTCGATCGATCTGTATCAAGTTCATTTTCCCGCACCGTCATTTCTGAGTCAATCGGGCTTGATGGATGCGTTGGCTGATGAGGTAGAGCAAGGGCGCGTTAAGGCTGTCGGCGTGAGTAATTATAATGCCGAGCAACTCCGCGAGGCTCATCGATTATTAGCACGGCGCGGGGTGCCTTTAGCTGTCAATCAAATGCGGTATTCGCTAATTACCCGCGAAATTGAGACAAATGGTGTAATAGTGGCGGCGCGAGAATTGGGTGTCACTATTTTGGCATATAGCCCGTTAGCTCAAGGGTTGCTTACAGGTAAGTATACAGCCAGCAATCCACCTACTGGCGCGCGCAGTCTCGATCGACGTTTTCAGGCGGCGGGGTTACAGAAGCTACAACCCGTCTTAAATAAACTCACCGAGCTAGGCGATAAATACGCTAAAACTCCCGCTCAGGTGGCTCTCAACTGGCTGATTTGTCAGCCTGGTGTCATTCCCATTCCAGGGATCAAAACTGCGGCTCAGGTAGATCAAAACGCGGGAGCATTGGGCTGGGAATTATCGGCAGATGAAGTAAGTGAATTGCGCTATCTAGGATAATTCAAGTTGCTGCCCAGAAATGCCTGCGACTAAAGTCGCGGCTAGTGGTGCAAAGTCCGCCTTCGCGGACTGGTTTATTAGTCCGCAAAGGCGGACTTTGCACTATTAGCAGCGGTTAGAAACCGCTGAGGTTGTCGGTAGCAACCTGGATTACAATTATTTCAATTATTCTAACCGCTGAGGGTAGGGGTAATTCATGAATTACTCCTACCCTCAATCGATCGGATTGCTACTTTCTAGCTACTAAATATTTGCTCATAAAATGTATTTCACTAGGCAGTACTTCCGCGAAGCCAGCTTGCTCTAGTCGATCGATTAAATCGTCTTCCATGTAGCTACGATAGTAAGGCTCGTGGAAAGTCTCATGAAACATGTGCATCATTGCCTCTAACTCTGGCGAATCGCTCACCTGAATCGAATCGCAGATGATGAAAGTGCCACCCGGCTTGAGGACGCGGTAACATTCTGCGATCGCATTTTGACGTACAGCAGGCGGGAGTTCGTGGAATAGAAATACACAAGTAACGGCGTGGAAGTAGTTATCGACATAGGGCAACTCTTCAATATTGCCCTCTAATAACTGCACTAGCGATCCTGGCATGTCGGCAAGCTGTTCGTTCGCTTTTCGCAAGTAGGCATCGGAAAGATCGACACCAAATAACGAAGCCTGTGGTAACATTGCCCTGATGGCGCGGAGAGTTCGCGCTGTACCGCACGCTGTGTCCAGAATCCGAATTTGCTTGGCAGGTACATCGCTGAAGGCTTGTAAGCCAGCTTTGAGCGGAGCTAAAATCCGGCGGCGCATCGCATCGGCACTACCACCGAATAAAATCTCGACTTGCAAATCGTATACATTGGCAGAAAAATCGCTCAGGTAGCCACCAGTTTGATGGTGGAAATTTTGGACGTAGTAACTAGGATAATTTTCAGTCTGAATATCTCGATCGAAATCCTGATACTTTTTGCCATCGGCGCGCGCCCAAATGCTCGGCAGATCGGCTACCAATAAAGGATACTGGCGCAAATAATCTACCCAAGGTTCGTCGAAGAGTAGGCTGGTGGGATAAACCCCATTTTCGGCATCTTGCCAATCGACGGCTTGAATATCGTTGACACGCTGCTGAAGTTTGGTAATCAGCTCTGGTGGTACCGGAATTGCCGGGAGATTATTCGGCTTGAGAGCCTTACGCGCCTGAATGCTGAGGGCTTTGTGCGCGAAGCTCAGGTATCCCTTTCCCTGTTGAAGAGTTTGGTAAGTTAGCTTGGTAAGGGTGTCAGCCATATCAGCAAAAATATTTGAGAGTATTGTAAATAAATCTAACGAATATTAGAGGATTTGTAAATTAAATGCATCAAATTATTTAGGCGATCGCCCAATCGAATCGATCTCCTGAATATCTACAGTCATAATTTCCCCAACACTCAGAGCAAATTGTGTTAGCATCAGGGGAAATAGGTATCAAAGTCCTAAAGTAGACATGAGCAAAGTGCTGGTGTTAAATGCTTCCTACGAGCCGCTAAACATTACTGGTTGGCGACGTGCGGTAATCTTAATGCTCAAGGGAAAAGCAGAACAAGTCGAACACAATGGCAAATATTTAGCTAAAGATTTTCCCCTACCCACGGTGATTCGCTTGCGGCACTATGTCACGGTGCCGTACCGAGAAATTCCCCTCACCCGTCGTAATGTCCTCAATCGCGATAACCACTCCTGTCAGTACTGTGGTCATCGCGGCGATGGTTTGACACTCGATCATGTCATGCCGCGATCGCGCGGTGGCCCAGATACATGGGAAAATTTAATCACTGCCTGTATGCGCTGCAATGTCAAAAAGGGCAATCGCACGCCCAAAGAAGCAAATTTACTGCTTTACACCCAACCGCGCCGACCTTACAGCAGTCTACACTACGAAGCAGCAACTCAAATTAATAATGGTGCTCATGCCGAATGGCGGAAGTATATTATTGGGGTTTAAGCGTCAATTGTAGAGTAGATATCGGTATTAGCCAGCATCTTTAGGATCTGCGATTCTAAAGATAATTTCTTGCTTAGTTTGCTTGAATTCAACATCAAACATATCGAAAATAACGGCTCTTCCTAACAGAACATCGCAATCTAGATCCGATTGTAACCAGGCAACAGGCACACTTAAAATAGTTCCGGCGACAACCATTTCTACTTGCCTCAAAACATAATTAATACTGCCGCCTACTCCCATTGCGTCATAGACTATATCTCCTTGGGTGAGTGAGAGTCCGATATCTAAACCTAATTGTTTTGGAAACAGAGATAAATCTGCCCCCGAATCAACTAATATTTCGATCTGGATAATTTTTCGCCCATTAATTTGCACCATAGTTCTGGGTTGCCAATCATTTCTTTTCATGGTGCGAAACCTGACACCTCTAAATCTTGGCGGTTCCCAGCAGTCATATTCATGAACTCTGGCTAGTACGAAATCCTTCCTACCCGGCTCGATTTGGGCAATTGTTTTGAGATATTCTCGGTCGTGAGCAATTACACCATCACTGGTAAAAGCAATCCATTCACCACGATATGCTCCTAATTTTTGTTGGTTTTTTGTATACCAATTATGGGCATCAATATATGCTTGTTCCATAAAATCTTACTATTGCTATTAGGGTTGAAAGACTTATCGATCGATTAAAGAAACCCAACTTCTAGCAGAAGCTGGGTTTTTAAAAAGTAAGACCGAGTTAGTGTCTAAACGGGCGATAAAGTCCGTCGTTTGCTCACCATTTGGAAGGTTTCGATAATATCGCCTTCTTGCCAGTCATTGAACTTGTCTAAGCGAATCCCACATTCAAAGCCAGCATTGACTTCGCGTACGTCATCCTTGACCCGTTTGAGCGAGTCGAGCGTGCCGTCGTACACCAACTGACCTTTGCGTTGAATGCGAATGCTACAGTTCCGCAGGGCTTTACCCGATAGAACATAACAGCCAGCAATGTTGCCACGTCCGGCTTGGAATACTGCCCGAACTTCCACTTGACCGAGTGGTTCTTCGACTTGTTCGGGGTCGAGCAGACCTTCCATCGCGCCTTGAATGTCGCTCAGGAGGGCGTAGATGATGTTGTATTCGCGAACATCAACACCAGCATCATCGGAGGCAGAACGCGCGCCGCTGGCGAGGGTAGTATTGAAGCCGATAATTACGGCACCACTGGCTGCGGCTAAATCTACGTCAGTTTCGGTGATTTCACCTGCTGCGGAGAGTAAAACGCGGACTTGGACTTCGTTTTGAGGTAACTGACGGAGCGAACCGAGAATTGCTTCTACAGAACCTTGAACGTCGGCTTTGAGAATTAAGTTGAGTTCTTTGAGTTCTCCTTCTTGAGCCTTGGCTGATAAGCTGTTCAGGGTAACCCGGCGGGATGCCATCATTTGTTGGAGTCGCGACTGACGACGTTCGGCAGAACGGACATCGGCAATGGCACGAGCTTCTTTCTCGATGAAGACTTCAAACTCATCACCAGCTTGCGGTACATCGCTCAAACCGAGGACTTCGACGGCAAAGGATGGGCCAGCCGCTTCGACTCGTGCGAGTCGGTCGTCTACCATCGCCCGGACTTTACCGAATACGTGTCCGGCGACTAGGGTTTCGCCAACGCGGAGGGTACCATTTTGGACTAGAAGCGTAGCTACAGGGCCTTTGGCTTTGTCGAGGTGGGCTTCAATTACCGTACCACGAGCAGTCCGATCGGGATTGGCTTGAAGATCTTCGACATCGGCAACTAGGAGAATCATCTCTAGCAGCGTGTCGAGGTTCTCGCCTTTAAGGGCACTAACTTCGACCATAATGGTATCGCCACCCAAGTCTTCAGATTGGAGGTTGAAGGCAATCAGTTCTTGTTTGACACGAGCGGGGTTGGCACCGGGTTTGTCGATTTTGTTAATGGCGACGATAATCGGTACTTCTGCTGCTTGTGCGTGGCGAATTGCTTCGATCGTTTGTGGACGTACGCCATCATCAGCCGCAACCACGAGGATCGCGATATCTGTGACTCGCGCACCCCGCGCCCGCATGGCGGTGAAGGCTTCGTGACCGGGAGTATCGAGGAAAACCACCTGTTGGGTTTCGCCTTCATGTACCATGTCCACATGGTAAGCACCAATGTGTTGGGTGATCCCACCTGCTTCTCCCTGAGCGACTTTGGTCGATCGAATGGCATCGAGCAAGGTAGTTTTACCATGATCGACGTGACCCATAATCGTGACGACGGGCGGACGACGTTGGAGTAAGTCGAAGTCTTCGAGATCGAGCATTTCGGTAACTTTAGTCGCCGCTGCTTGTTCGACACCTGTAATTACTTCAACACCCATCTCTTCGGCGACCATTGTGGCGGTAGCCGCATCGAGAATTTGGGTGACGCTAATTGCCATGCCTTTAAAGAAGAGCTGTTTGACAATTTCCGTTTCCGCTACCATCAGCATTTCGGCTAAATCGCGGACGGTAACACTGCCCATGAGCGTAATCGACTCTGGCTTTTCAACGGCACTTTTCTGTTCCCGTTTGTTGTTGCTACTGCGCTCTTTGGTGTCGCGTTCGCCTTTCATGACGGGCTTCTTGCGTTGAGCGGGTACCGATGCTGGGCGGATGCCGCCACCACTACCGATCTTCTGTTTAGCAGGTCGAGCGATCGACAAACTGACGATCGTTTCGGTAGAGTTATCGTTACCATCGATATCGTCATCTTCATCGTCTTCATCGATGACCACTGTTTTGACTCGTTTCCCTTTAGCAGGGACTTTAGCCTTGGCAGTTTCGATTTCTTCCTCTTCTTTACTCCAGCCTTTGCCTTTATTTATTGGCTTACGCAGTGGTGGCCGTTTGAGTTCGAGATCGACGGTGGTTGGCGTATCATCTTTGTCGGTACTGGCCGGATCTTTAGCCGCTCCACCAATTTTGGGGCCGTTGCCTTGAGGCTTAATTTGAACGATCCGGGCTGGCGGACGATTGAGCGGTGGTGCTGCGTTTTCAGCCTTGGCGACTGGTTTGCGCGGCGCACCAGGAGCTGGGCCGCGCGTGGGGGCACCGACCGCCGGACGATCGATCTGCTCGGTTCTCGAAACCGGAGCTTTGGGAACTGGCTTACTCGGCGGTGCGGATTTGGCTACTGCTTCGGTACCATTCGCCGCTCGGTCGTCTTGCCCTAACTGACCATCTCCCGCAGCAGGTCGCGCTGGCGGGCCAGATAATTGGGGCTTGGGGGCTGGGGGCTGGACGGGAACTCTGGCAGCACGAGCGGGTGCAGTACCTTCGATCGCACTGGTTTCCGCACGGCGAACGGGTGTTGCCGCATCACCGCCAATTGTCGGTCGGACGACCGGACGACTGGCCGCAGGCTGGGGGGCAGCGGTGGGTCTTAACGGCGGCTGTTGGGTCGGCAGCGGCGGTTGAGGCATCAACGATGGCTTGTCTCCGCTTTTGTGTTCGATTTGCAAAATTCTGGCTTTGGGTTCGCTCGGTCGTGGGGGCGCACTCTGCGTGCTAGAGACTGCTGAATTTGGGGCGGCAGGTTTTGGCGGCTCGATTTTAACGGCAGGAACAGATTCCCCCTTCTCAGTCGCGATCTGACGGGGTTTGTCTTGACGATCGGGAAATTTTCCTTTAGCTGCGGTGACGATCTGTTCTGCTTCTGCTTCTGAGATACTGCTACTGTGACTTTTGACTACAATATTTAAGTCTTCGCAAATCCCTAATAAATCCTTATTTTCCAAATTCAATTCCTTTGACAATTCGTATATTCTGACTTTGCCGTTGTTCATCCACTATGTCCCTATTTATGAAACCGATCGAGCGTCTAGATTATGACTTGATGTGGGCAAGACCATATATTTATCTACGCAATGTTGATATTTTGATTAATTAAACTAAGTATATTTGATGAAAGCTCTTACCTGGTAGTAGTGGGTTTTTAGCAACGTCAGCAAATCTAGCGAATGCTGATGATTTTTCCCCCATCCGGTGGCATGAGCCTGCCGGAGGCACAGCATCTCCAATCGGGGAAATTGCTGTTGCGGGTATCGATTTCGTTAATCCGATGGTTGCAAGCTGCTGTTGCGGTTTATCGATCTCGATCGGCATAACCGCTCGTCAATATCGAATCATATTATATTCTTACACCAATTTGGCACGATCGACGAGTTCGATCGACAATTTGTGATACTGTGATAGGTTTATCCGATTCTCCACTATAGCGACAATTCAGATGGGGATCGCTTGAAAATGCGCGGTTGTACCGATCGATGTCATCCCAATCTTCAACATGCAGGCGCGATCGGGATTGAGAATATAATAATTAATTAATTTTTTCGATGAGCAAAGTATACATTGTGGGTGCGGGGCCAGGAGATATCGCTTATTTAACCCTCCGAGCCAGCCAGATTCTCACTCAAGCAGAAGTGTTAATTTATGATGCGCTAGTCGATCGGGGGTTACTCGATCTAGTTCCCGCCGCTTGTATATTGGTAGACGTGGGCAAGCGGGGCGGGCAGCCGAGTATGCCCCAATCGCAGATCGATCTATTACTAGTCGAATACGCCCAAACCGGACAAATGGTAGTCCGGCTTAAAAGTGGCGACCCGTTTATTTTTGGGCGAGTAACTGCCGAAATTGATGCTCTGATTGCCGCTGGGTGTCAGTATGAAGTCGTTCCGGGCTTGTCCACAGCCCTAGTCGCGCCGCTACTAGCAGGCATTCCCCTCACCGATCCGGTGCTCAGTCGTGGGTTTGCCGTCGTTACTGCCCATCTCCCCGACGATCTCGATTGGGATGCCCTTGCCCGAATGCCGACGGTGGTAATTTTGATGGGAGCTAGGCAACTTGCCGCCGTAGTCACTCAGCTCTTAAAACACGATCGATCGATTGAGACCCCGATCGCCATTATCCGCTGGGCGGGTACTCCCCAGCAGCAAATTTGGGTATCAGATCTCGGTCGCATTCTGCTGGAAACTGGCGATATCGAGCTATCGCCAGCAGTTATCGTCGTCGGGCAAGTCGTGAGATTGCGCGAATATCTCAAATGTGGACATTCCACATCCCCGATCGACCCAAATTTAACACCAGATGGCCACGTCGATCGTCCGTTCCTAGTAGGCAAAACCGTCCTAGTAACCCGTGCTGCCGGACAAGCGAGCGAATTTAGTCAAATGTTGCGATCGCGGGGCGCGTACGTCCTAGAAATGCCCACTTTAGAAATCGTGCCGCCTACGAGCTGGCAAGATCTCGATCGCGAGATCGCCAAATTAACCGATTTCGACTGGCTGATCCTCACCTCCAGCAATGCCGTAGACAGTGTCTTCGCCCGACTCCAACATGCTGGCAAAGATAGTCGCGCCCTGGCTGGAGTTAACATCGCCGTCGTCGGACAAAAAACCGCCCAATCGCTCCAACAGCATGGCATTACCCCCGACTTCATCCCGCCCAATTTTATCGCCGATGCCTTAATTAGTAATTTTCCAACATCCCCGGCTGGGCAAAAAATTCTATTTCCCCGCGTCGAAACAGGCGGACGCGAAGTATTAGTCAGAGAATTTACCGATTCGGGTGCCATAGTCATCGAAGTAGCCGCTTATCAATCCCAATGCCCCGATGCGATCGATTCTACCGTCCTCGCGGCACTGCAAAATCGCCAGGTAGATATTCTCACATTTGCCAGCTCTAAAACCGTCAAGCATTTTCACCAACTAATCGGCACCAGTTTACCAGCAGATTGGCAACAGCAAGTATGTATCGCTTCGATCGGCCCCCAGACTTCGGCTACTTGTCTAGATCTATTAGGTAAGGTAGACATTGAAGCAACTGAATATACTTTACCCGGATTGTTGGCTGCACTGGAAATGGGCACCCAGGCACAAAATTAAGGTAGGGGTAATTCATGAATTACCCCTACCTCAATGGCTTCTCCCAGCTCCCATCTCCCATCTCTTGTTAGAACGGAATTGTATCGGTATCGCCAGCATCAAAAGCTGGTGGCTCCTCACGCGGTGCAGGCGCAGTATTGCGGCTAGATTGTGCTGACGAACTTGGTGCGGCGGTAGTAGCCATCGGCTTACCCGCAGGCGCATCGGCAGCCATAATATGATAGATGCGACTGGCAACTAACTTCGCGCGTTTTTCTTTATAGCCATCGCGTTCTAGTGTATTCATTTCCAAGCGACCTTCGATCGTCACCCGATCGCCTTGTTTGAAATTTTCCTTGATTTCGGTTG
>NZ_JANYJC010000284.1 GCF_025361915.1 Chamaesiphon sp. GL140_3_metabinner_50 | reverse complement strand
CGATCGTACCGAATGGCGATCGATCTTGCTAATAGTGGCTGTGGGCGTAATGTTTCCCCTCGTCAAACGACTCGATCGAATTCTCGCCGCATTCGTTCACATCGGCTTTGGATTGGGGTTGGGCGTAAATTTACTAGTCGATCGAATTTATCCGCCTAGTTACTGGCTGGTAATCGGCGCGATCGCCTGTTTTGGGCTGTGGCTTGTCAGTCGGAAACTACCTCGGATCTATGCAGTGGCTAGCGATCGATGGGCGATCGGGATTGCCGGATTAGGACTGGCGATCGGCTCGGTAAACTACTTCCACACTGACTTTAATTGGTTGGGGGCGCAAATCGATATTTTCTCAGGTACTCAAGGGTTTGGCAGCCTGCAAACTGCCGCAGCAGCCCGATCGGTACCCTGGTTCCAGAACATTCATGCCACGACATTACTAGCCGCCGGAATTTTAGGCACGGCGATCGGCTCTCGCCAACGGTGGCAACACTCATCTATCCCCGATGGCGTATGGTTTTGGAGCTTAATCTGGACGGGCGAAATCGCCCTGTCTGCCCTCATCCACTTCCTCGGCGGCGATACCCTCACCCTCGCCACGGTTAACATCTTGTTAGCCTTCCCACTCTGGTTTTATACCCGCCAACAGCTCGAAACCGGACTAAAATTAGCACCCTTATTACTAGCCAGTTGGGGTTTATTCCTAAGACTGCCATTTTTTACTACATATACCGGATTACTGACGATCGCCGTTGGCATAATTGGCGTATTAGTCAGCCGTAGACTCAGCAATCTCATCGGTTACGGCGGGCTATGCTTCGTCACCATCGGCTGCTACGAACTAATTACTCATTACCTCCTCCAAGCACCCCCAGGTGGGAGTACCGCCGATGCCTTCACTGTCTATGGCTTAATTACCGCCATCCTCGCTCTGGGCTACCGCCTGAGCATCTGGTGGAAATCGAAGCAAGGTGTCACTCGCTGGTGGAATTTCCGCCTCGCTGGCTTAAAAAACGTCGCACACATTCATTGGGCGATCGCTAGCACCTGGAAAATCGCCGCCGCCACCATTCCCCCCATCCCGATTCCCCAACTCACCCTCGTTCATTTATTCATCAGCATCATCCTCGGTGGCTATGCCTTAATTCAAGCACGCGACAGAGATGGCGGCGACTGGTGGATCTATCTCGGTTTGGCAGAATTAATGGGAGTCGGTATTTACGCCCGATCGATCTTCCAAAATCTGGGCATTTTCGATGAAGGTTTAATCCTCATTTCTTGCACGATCGGTCTAATTATCTTACTAGCTCCTTGGCGGCAATGGGGCTGGCAAGATCGCCCCTGGCGGATGGTTGCGCTCATATTACCACTATCGCGAGTCGTCTTTGAATTCGACCGCATCTCCCTGCTCAATCTCGCCGTACTCGCCGTCTTCTACGCTGGCGTATCGCGCCGCCAAAAACAATTCGGGTGGGCTTATCTGAGCCTAATTTTCATCAACTGGGCAGCAATCCGACTGTTATTTATGTACGATCTTACCAGCCCGATCTGGTATGCCACCTCGATCGGCTTATCAATTTTAGTCGCCGTACAATACGATCCTTACTGGCAAACCTCAAAACAAAATCGTCACTATGGGCGCATCTTGGGCAGTAGTATCATCGCCGTTACCGCCTTACTCTGGCATCAGCCCTGGCTCCCGATCGGCATCGGACTCGCGATCGCCATCTGCGGTATAGTCTTGAGAGTCCGTGCTTGGCTGTATATCGGAACGATTACCTTTCTGTTAACAAATGCCTATCAATTACTGATTCTAATTACCGAATATCCGATTACCAAATGGGCGATCGGATTATTAGCCGGAGTCTTAATTATCACCCTCGCCGCCAACTTCGAGCGGCGCAAAGAACAAATCGAACGCGCGATTGGCTATTGGCTCGATCGATTCCAAGAGTGGGAGTAATTTGCCCTAATGGCAATTTAATTTAAAATGTCCCGATAATGCTACATCGTGCCTGAATATATGTCTAGTTACCCCTAGAGTATAGATTTCATGGTTATTGCCGCTCCGCCACCAGCCAAGGTTAGCTCCAGAAGAATTGTCGATCTTTGGGCGAGTTTACCAACAGATTACAAGGAATCAGATTTGGGATCTAATTTCATGCTGAGACTATTTGACTATTTAGGAGTCAACCATTCCCAAATTAAAAGTGAGCCTGCTATTGGTAGAGGTTTAAAACCAGACTACTTAATCTATAACGATCCAGAGCAGCCGCCTGTATTGGTAATAGAAATTAAAAAACGCGAAGCAGCTTTAGCAGAAGTGAGCGATGCGAAGTTTATGGCAACTTGTCAAGAGCATCCCCGCTATAAGGATGCTGTTGGTTTATCGCCCGCTCCTAACAATGGAATCATTCAGTACTTAGATATTAATAAGGTTAACCCCAGTCATTTAGCCAGTTATGGATTGGTATTCAATGGTGACTTTTTTCAACTGTGGCGACGCGTTGATGGGTTAGTTATTCCGATGATGACTATTAAGCGAGTTACTAAAACTAGCTTGCCAAAATTATTAAAAGAGTTAGTCAAGTGCTTGCAAGCTCCCCCATCTGCTCTGGTAACTGCCATTTGGAATAGTAAAGGCGGAGTCTCTAAAACCACCAATACAATTAATGTTGCTGCCTGTCTAGCTTTAGCTGGCAAACGCGTCTTATTAATCGATCTCGATCCGCAAAACGATCTAACTACTGGGCTGGGGCTAGAAGCAGATTACGCGCCCAACTATTTCGAGCGCATTTATGAAAAGCTTCAGCTCCAAGAACTCGAACATGCTAAAGATATTTTGATGGCATCAATTCAAACTAAGAGTTATGCTACTACCGATGGCAAAAGCTTTCATTTATCGCTGTTGTCCGCAACGAAAGATTATTTAAACAATATTAACGATGCAGTTCGCGCCCATCATCAATACGTTATCTTCAACAAACTGCTAGAGTTGATTCGGTACAATTACGATTATATTTTTATCGATGCTTCTCCTAAATTCGATAACTTAGCTAAGTGTTTGTTATGTACGGCAGATACAATTTTACTTCCGTTCGATCTTGGCTCTAAATCATTAAAACATGCGATCGATATTTCAGCAAAGATAATTCCATCAATTCAATCTATGCGAGATAAAGCCGATGACTTTACAGTCGGCCCTTGGAGTTTAGGACTACTTTACAGTAATTGTCCGGCTCACATTGGCGTGGGTATAGATAAATCAATCGCCGATGTAATTAAGACGCAAGGATTTACAGGCAAACAAGTAAATACGCGGCTAATTAACTTTGCTCAAGTAAAACAAGCGGAGTTTCAAGAAAAACCAGTAGTTTGTTGGCAAAATTCACAAATTACTAAGTTATTTAACGAAGTAACTACAGAAGTGTTTTTAGGTCACAACTATTCTAACAACTAGAATCATTTATTCGATCGGACAAACTTATTAATATATTGGCGAGGTAATTTATCGTGGTATCAACTTTAGAACGACGTAGCACCAGTACGCCTTTAGGACAGGTTTTACGCCTGCCATGCAAATTTATTCAAGGAAAATCTAGTGCCGAAGCGATGGTGATTAATGCTATTGCTAACGAATTAGCTAATTCTGGTAAAAATGTTTTACCCGTGATGGTAAAACTTCTTAAAGAAGACAAGTATAATGCTGTATTTAATACTCAAATTCTGACTGCCGCTCGGCAAGCAGGCTTAGATTTTGTCTATTGTATTGTCGTCGATGATGAGATGGCAGCTCAATTAAAAGTTGAAGCAGGTAAAAATATTAAAGTTAATCTCAGTCAAGCCTCAGAAGCAGAACTTATCGCAGCTTTCGAGAATATTAAGTCGAATATTGCTGCATTTAATAAGCTCGATCCAAATACGATCGCGCGGGCGATCGTTCAATACCGAGCTACCGATCGCATTAATAATTTAACCTTCTTAACCAAACTAAAATGTGGAATTGGCAAAACTAAATTACCTGCATTAGTCGATCGGCTCATGTATTAATCTAGATTGTTTGGACTCGATGTCAATAGCTGAGATCGAGTCCAAACAATAAAAACTTATGTTAACCACTGCTCTAAATTGGCAATTCTCTTTCAGAGAGGCTGCGCCAACGAACTAAAGTCTAATAGATCTTCACCCAAAGATTCTACTCGCTCTAGGGACAACGCCTCAATCTTAGCCAACAGGATCGGACTAATATTTCCTAACTTCCGATTTAGCAGCCTGATGACTAACCCTCTAGCTTCCCCAACACGCCCTTTCACCTCGCCCTCAACTAAGATATCCTGATAAATCGCAGACTCCCGCATAATATCTCTCCGCAGTATTTGTTTTACTAGATTCTTATCCAACACCAACCCAGCCAGAATAGATGCAGTCGCCGCCAGATCTGCTTGAACTTTTCTAGTTTCTACATCCTCAATTCTAGCAGCCACAGCCCTTAAAATCGACTCTGGCTCATCCGTTTGTGCCAAACTCGCAAACGGATTATCATACATATTTCAACCAGTTTTAAATGATGTTAATTTAATTTTATCATTAAAAGCTGGCAATTAATTCGATCGAATAGTGTTGACAATTATGGCAATCGATTAAAGTTGGATCGATCGATCTGGTATTATTGACTATTCACTTTATCTAACTTAGCACTAAAAAGAAAGTAAATTAGTCGATACGGGTGGATTTGTCCAGGTACCAACAATTGTGGGACTATTTGCTGTCAGATGCAGATTATTTACTTGAATTCCCAACCAAGGATGACCTAAATTGAGAGTTGTCAACGGGCTTTGGGCGGGAATATTTAGTTTAAAAGGTGTCCAGGCTAAACCCGCCTCAAAGTCGCCTGTAAACGTCAAAATATCCCGCTCTAAACCACCAAAAACATTACCGCTACCTTTCAACTTTCCCCAGAAAGAAAGCGGTAATTGAGTAGTAGATCGATCGATCTGACAGATACTTATATTAGCTTGAGCAACCGTCACCTGTCGATCGTGCCACGTAAAATCAGCCAACTGTTTTGGCAACCCCCAAATATTTATCCCCCCCGCCACCGAGTCGGGATGATCTACATAAATATGCGAAATCCAAGCTCCGATTTTGCCCTGGTAACGCACCAGAGCCGGAACCACAATTAATTCATGATATTGGAGGGTGGAATTTGGCTCGTAAACAGATACATATACACCGCCGAAGGTTTTGCCCGGTAAAACGGAGACAATCTCTAAATCGTTTGGTACGAAAGCTTTCGCGCTGCTAATATCGATCGCATGTATAGATTGGAGTGCCGTACCATACAGATGCCAAGGTGCTGGAGGATAGGACATATTTAGGAGTTGAGCAAAGAGCTGATATCACAATTCTAGCTAACTAGCAAATTGATAGTCTTCAGCCGCTAATAATTGCCAACTTCGATCGCGATCGGGTCGTAAATCTAGTACCGTTTGGTGATAATCTACTAAGCTAGGACGATGACCGACGCTAATATAAGAAATATCTTGGCTTTGCAATAGCTCGTATAGCCGTCGCTCGTTGGTAACATCTAGCGCACTAGTCGCTTCATCGAGAATGACATATTTTGGCTGACTCAGCAGAATCCGCGCGAAAGCCAGTCGCTGTTGCTCGCCTTGCGAAAGTACCGCCGCCCAATCTTTTTCGGTATCCAATCCACCCATCCGCGTGGTTAAGTTTTCGAGGTTGACTCGTACCAGTGCCGATTGAATTTCGGCATCGGTGATATTTGCCCGTAGGTTGGGATATTGCAACTGGGCGCGCAGTGTCCCCAACAGCATATAGGGCTTCTGGGGTAGGAATAAAGTTTGAGTATAGTCTGGGCTTTCAATCGTGCCCGTACCATTGCGCCACAGCCCCGCAATCGCCCGTAGCAGCGAACTTTTACCACAACCACTCGAACCGACGACGAGCAGCGATTGAGCTGGTGCTAGCTCGAAAGAGAGATTTTGGATCAGCGTTTGCTCGGCGTTGGGGGTATTAAGCGTCAATCCATCGACTTTAAAATGATTTGCAGGGCTGACGATAATTCCCTCGTTACCCGCAAAATCTTTCGTCTCCCGTTGTCTGAATCGCTCGTAAAGCGTCCCCAGCCGTTCGATACTCGCCGTAAACGAAGAAATATCCTGAATTCGCGTGGGGATGATGGAGAGGGCACTGAGAACCATTTGAAAGGCAAATATCCCTTGTCCGATCGTCCCAAAGTCCACTTTTTTGGCAAAATACAAAGGGGCGACAATTAGATAAGGCACCAACCGCGCAAAGTATTTATACGCATATTGAAAAATATCGAGCAGCGCGATCCAAATTATTAATAAATCGTAGTTTCTAATCGCACGCGCAAAACGACCTTCAACGTTGCCTAGTTCTAGATTTTCACCTCGATAAAATGCGATCGATTCGGCATTGTCACGAACGTGAACCATCCCATATCGAAAATCACCTTCGAGTCGCAATTGATTAAAGTTGATTTTAATTAATTTAGTACCGATCCACAATGCCATAATACTCGCGATCGACACATAACCAACTAATCCAAAGGTGAGTTCGGTCGAAATACTATAGAGAATACCTGTAAAGGCAACTAGATCTAAAACTGAATCGAGGATGTCTAAAATTAAATCTAAAATAGTGGTGGTAAAAGAGTTGACATCTTCAGTCATCCGCTGATCTGGATTATCGATGTCTGTATTCGCCGCATTAGAATCTAGCTCGTAATAAGCGCGGTTGCTAAAATAATCCTTTAACAGCATATTGGTGAGCCACTCTCGCCAAAACAAGGCTAATTTCCGCCGCGTATAACGATAAGCAATCAGAATCGGAATCGCGACAACCAGCGTAATTCCGTACACCCAAAGAAACTCCCAAAATACCTTGGGGTCTCTACCATTGAGCGCATTATCGATAAATCTAAACACATAGCTGATTAGCACGTTGAGACTACTGACAATAAAAGCCAGAAATAATAACAATCCTAATACCAGCCATTGTCGCTCTCGTCCTCGCAACTTGCGCCGATAAGCATAGAAAATACCACTACTGAGTATCAGTAGCACCAGAAATATATAAGCAGGTAAAAATGTTAGCAGATTCTGGAAAATTTCAACTGAGCTTTTCCCCAGACTAGAAAGAAACTTGAGATAAATAATCTCATTTACCAAACCCGCAAAGAATTTAGGCGAAAATTGAAAACCAATTAAGGCTAAAGCGACAACAAAGAAAAAGGTAAACGCAACGACAAATACTAGTTGTGTTAAGATTAAAAATAGAAACTGTGTCGAACTTCGCGCACCGGGTGGATAAAAATAAGGCTGGGCAATTTCTACAAATCGCTGCCAAAGCTGTCGATTGAATCGAAATTTTAGGAGTGGTTTAGACTGCGGTGCTGCTGTCATAATAATTGAAGCCAAAGGGGATATCTCAGCGCAGACGCGATTCTCCACCGAGAGGCTACGCCAACGGATCGATCGTAGTTGCTACTTTGTGATGGATCTTAATATACTCCCTTCCCGCCACAGTAGCTCACTCAAATACAATGCCGCGATAAACTTGCTCGATTGGGAAACTAAGATCGATACTTCTTAGCTCAACAATATCCCCAGTCCGATATTGGGTAAAAATCCATTCTCCGTCATCATTCTTACGATAAAGATCGATCGATATTGACTTAGCACTAACCAGAACGTACTCTTGTAGAATCGGATTACGACGATATCGATAAAACTTTTCACTCCGGTCGTAAGCTTCAGTACTGTCAGATAAAACTTCGACGATTAAACAGGGGTAAGCAATATATTGAGTACCGCTCTTATCTCGCTCGTCACAAGTCACACTTGCATCTGGATAGCTATAATCAGTGGTTTCTAGAATATTAATCCTCACATCAGAGTTGCCAGTTATACAATGACTATTATCTAAGTGACTATCTAACATCGAGGTAATTTTAATACTAATTCGACCATGATTAATAGTCCCACCACTCATCGCATAAACTCGACCATCAATTAACTCGTGCCGCTCTAATTGTTGCTCTTCCCACACAAAATATTCTGCGGGAGTGAATCGTCGAAAGCTGTCTTTAACAGCAACCATTTGCAAAACCTCAAGCTAATTTAACTCACTAGTAACTCATTACCAGTTTACTCCGCTAGAGTTAAATCGTCGATTCTAGCGCGATCGCTCATAATTCTATGTTGACTTTGGTATCGGCGATCGGTTAACTTCGCCCGATCGATGTCAAAATGGTTCAGATAAAGATTTATACGTCCCTTCGTAAACGCGATGAATATGTTGAATAGCCTGCAAACAGCCTTTGCTAGTAACCGAGTCCTCAAAGTCATCAGTGGGTTGAATAATTTCGATCGCGATCGAGTTGCTATGGTAGTAACAGCCGCCGATCTCGGTGGTGCGACATTTCTCGATATTGCTGCCGATCCCGAATTAGTCCGGATGGCGCGTCAGCTTACCAGCCTCCCAATTTGCGTTTCTGCCGTCGAACCCGAATTATTTGTTGCTTGTGTCGAAGCTGGTGCCGATCTGATTGAAATTGGTAACTTCGATAGTTTTTACGCCCAAGGTATTCAATTTGAAGCCGATGAAGTTTTAGCCCTAACTGTTGCCACTCGTGCCTTACTGCCCAATATTACCCTGTCTGTGACCGTTCCGCACATCTTGAGCCTAGACAAACAAGTTGAGTTGGCACAAGCTCTAGTTGCTGCGGGTGCAGATATCATTCAAACTGAAGGCGGTACTAGCAGCGCACCCACCCATGCAGGTACGCTCGGCTTAATCGAAAAAGCAGCTCCCACGCTAGCCGCTGCTTACGAAATCTCGCGCGCTGTTAATGTCCCCGTACTCTGTGCGTCTGGTTTATCTAACGTTACCGCACCGCTAGCAATTGCCGCAGGTGCAGCCGGAATCGGCGTAGGTTCGGCAATCAACAAGCTCGACAACGAAATTGCCGCCATCGCCGCAGTTCGCAGCCTGGTAGAAGCTCTAGCTGCTGCTCCTGCGGTTGTGAGAGTGTAGGAGACGAGGGGACTGGGGGACTGGGGGACTGGGAGATTTTGGATTAAGAATACCAACTCCCATCTCCCCGCTCCCATCTCCCATCTCCCATCTCCCATCTAAATTTGACATCGATCGAAAGATATCGGCTAAAATACGTAATAGCCTCCTCGCGATCGTAGAATAATTATCGTGCTTTCTAAACTAATTGCTGACTTCCGGATTATCTTCGATCGCGATCCTGCCGCCCGCAACTGGCTGGAAGTTTTGTTCTGCTATCCTGGGCTACAAGCCTTATCGCTGCATCGGTTCGCGCATTGGTTATTTGTCTTGGGTATCCCCTTTATTCCTCGCTTTATTTCGCATTTAGCGCGGTTTTTTACGGGCATTGAGATTCACCCAGGGGCGACAATTGGCAAGGGCGTATTTATAGATCACGGGATGGGTGTAGTCATTGGTGAAACGGCAATTATTGGCGATTACGCGCTGATTTATCAAGGCGTAACGCTCGGCGGTACTGGTAAAGAAAGCGGCAAACGTCACCCGACACTCGGCGAAAATGTCATCGTCGGCGCGGGTGCTAAAGTATTGGGCAACTTACAAATCGGTAGTAACGTGCGGATTGGGGCGGGTTCTGTCGTACTGCGAGACGTACCTTCAGATTGTACGGTAGTCGGCATTCCCGGACGAATTTTGTATCGAGCGGGCGAACGCGTCGGGCCGCTAGAACATGGTAGTCTACCAGATACAGAAGCCGAAGTAATTCGGGCATTAGTCGATCGAATTGAAGGTTTAGAGCAGCAAGTTCAGAAAATGCAAACTGAGCAAACTTGCAACGCCATTATTCAAGGTGTCGTTACACCCTCCGCCGAAGGCATCGAATTAGCACCGAGTTGTTACTTGGAAGATCGAGTCATTCGGCAATTTTTAGACGGTTCGGGAATCTAGGAGATGGGAGTACGGAGATGGGAGATGGGAGATAAGAGTAGGAAGTAAGAAGTAAGGAGTAAGAAATGCAATTACTTCTAGAGCCTAAACCCTATCTCCGCACTCCCAACTCCCATCTCCCATCTCTTTCCTCAATCATTAATTGCCGCAAGCAAAACTTCCTTGAGGGTGAGATCTTCCATGTCATTCATTGTCATGGTATCGACGATATCAAACTTTGCGCCAGCGCGTCCGAGATCGTCATCGAGGATTTTTAAAAACTTGGTAGCGGCTTCATCCATGCCGACTTGAATGAAAGAAATCGATAATTCTTCGTCGCGATCGAGTTTTTGAGTGGTGTCTAAAATGACTTGCATTACAGCCTTACGATCGTCGGGTTCGCCATCGGTAACTACCAAAATAATCTCGCCATTAGCGGGCGTTTGACCTTGTGCTTTACGCTGTAAATAGTTAGTTGTAGCGTCATTTAATACTGCTGCTAAATCAGTTCTGCCTGAAGGATCGTTCTCTTGAAAAATCGTGCTAACTTTAGCCGCAGTCACATTATCGTAGCGTTTGAATTTACCCGAAAATAGATAGACTGTAATCCCATCGGGGTCGAGTTCTTCGCACTTATTCGCTAGAGCTAATGCTGATTCTTGCATAATTTGCCACCGACTCGGCCCACCCGCGCGATCTTTGGTGGACATGCTCCCACTTTTGTCGATAATTAAAGTGTAATCGCGATTTTCTAACATAGAGTAGTCCTCAGTTTTCATCATGGTAAAGCAGGTTTGCCGAGCATCTTAGCTTGCAGAGTAGCTAAGAGTACCCGATCTTAATTGATTCCAGCTTAACCTTGAGTTCTGGCGATCGTCAAAAGAAGGCATCTTATACCATTGTAGATTGTGGATTTTGCGGATCTGGGTGAGGTGTTGGGTCTCATT
>NZ_JANYJC010000273.1 GCF_025361915.1 Chamaesiphon sp. GL140_3_metabinner_50 | reverse complement strand
AAACCGACAAGACATTGCCCCTACCTGTGGAAACCGCAGCCCGTATGGCATGTGAGATCTATGGGTAATGGATAGCCTTTATAAGGGGGGGTTGGGGGGTAAAAGACTACGCATCACATCCAACAGACTTATGTATGTATACCGTAGATAAAAGGGAGGGACAATTCATGAATCGCCCCTCCCTTTTTTGCTAGATTCAACTTAATACACGATCGACTACTTAGCTGCTTTAACTCTCGTCGCCCGGTTGACAATCTTCTCACCTTCGCGTTGTTTCTTCCCGCGCCAGAGCAGACGTAACGGAGTCCCCGAAAAGCCGAGCTGCTTCCGGAACTGATTCTCGATATAACGACGGTAGTTATCATTAAACCGCGAAGGGTCGTTGACGAATAGAGCGATCGTTGGTGGTTGGCTGCTGACTTGGGTACCGTAGTAAACTTTACCCTGCTTACCCTGACGAGTTACCAGCGGATTATGCCAACTCGTAGATTCTTCTAGTACTTGGTTGATTGTTGCAGTACTGACGCGGCGACGGTGTTGTTCGACAGCGCGATCTACTACTTCTAGAATTTTATCAACGCGTTGTCCGGTTAAGGCACTCACGAAGATACTTTCCGCCCATTCTGTAAAATTCAGCCGATTATTTAACTGCTCTTGATAGTCATAAATTGTATAGGAATCCTTCTCTACAGCATCCCATTTATTGACTACAATTACACAAGCCCGACCCTCTTCAACAATCCGTCCGGCTAATTTTTGATCTTGCTCGGTTACACCATCGACAGCATTAAGTACCAGCAGCACTAAATCGCACCGATCGATCGCTTTAAAAGCCCGATTGATCCCAAAAAATTCTGGCCCATAATCGACGTTTTTCTTCCGCCGAATTCCCGCCGTATCGATCAACCGATAATTAGTCCCATTGCGGTTAATTACCGTATCGATCGCATCGCGAGTAGTCCCCGAAATTGGACTGACGATCGAGCGATTTTCACCCAAGAAAGCGTTCAACAAACTCGATTTACCCACATTCGGACGACCGATAATGGCGATCCGAATTTCCGGCTCGTCAACTTCATCCATTACGGGTAAAGTCAGAATCAGATCGTCTAACAATTCCCCCGTACCGCTCCCGTGAATACCGGAGACAGCATAGGGTTCGCCTAATCCCAATTCCCAAAAATCGGCAGTCTGCATGGCACCGACTGTTTCCGATTCGCATTTATTAACAGCGACAAAGATGGGGATTTTTTGGAGCCGCAACCAAGTCGCAATTTCCAAATCTCCACCCGTAATTCCCTGCTGTCCATCGACGACAAATATTGCCGTACTAGCCTGCGACAGAGCCATCATCGCCTGTTCGCGAATCAAGGGTAGGAATTCGGTCTCATCATCAAACACCAGCCCTCCGGTGTCTACAACCACAAACTCACGATCTTGCCAAAATGCCCGACGATATGTACGGTCGCGGGTAACTCCTGGCTCATCATGCACGATCGATTCCCGTGCTCCCGCCAAACGATTGACGAGTGTGGATTTACCCACGTTGGGACGACCTATAATAGCAACGATCGGCAGCGACATAAAATTCTGAACACAAGAGAGCAATATTATAGTGTACCCGCGATCGGGTGGAAATTGTGGTTAGTTCGAGTACATTTGCTGATTCCCTTTCAGGGAGGCTACGCCAACGAGATTAAACGTTACGCTCTGGAAGCTTTGCTAAAATGATGTGTTAAGTACCTTTCGATAATTTATCTTTGACTAAAGCTTAATAATTACCAATTCTTGATGACATTATGGTTGCTTTATCCGATCGATTATTAATGACCGCCGCTGAATATCTCGCCTGGGAACAGACTCAAGAAGAACGTTATGAATATTGGGATGGCGAAGTAGTCGCGACGAGCGGCGGCACTCGCAACCACAATCGCATTTCAGGCAATTTCTTCAGGATTCTAGATGATGCTCTATTAAATCGCTCTTGCGAAGTTTATATTGCCGATGTTAAAGTGCAAGTAGAGCCAGGTCAAAAGTATTTTTATCCCGATGTGGTGGTGACTTGCGACGAACAAGATGACGATACTCAATTCGTCCAATTCCCCTGTCTAATTATCGAAGTATTATCTCCTTCGACTGAGGCAATAGATAGGGGTGTAAAATTCGCCAGATACCGTCAATTTACGTCGTTACAAGAATATGTACTGGTGCAAGCCGACAGGTATCATGTAGAAGTATTTCGCCGGAACGATCGAGGTCAGTGGGTACTTTCAGAATACAATCTAGAAGATAGTCTGTTACTAGAATCAATTAATATCGAAATTACGATTTCCGAGCTGTATCGTCAAGTGCAATTTGAAGTTGATGATTTGGCATCATAATTTCATAGTTGTCTCGCATGATTAATCGATCGCATCTAATAAAATCCCCTCTTGGGCTACCGTGTATATACAAGTCGATTGGACTTCGTTTTGAGATCCCAATCCCCCCTAACCCCCCTTTTTAAGGGGGGAACCGGATCCGGAAGTCCCTCTTGGAAAGGGGGATTCAGGGGGATTCCCATCAATTTCGCTTCTCACCAGAGATGTGTATACAGGGTAGCCTCGGAGAGGTGCCCAAAGGGCGAGGTGGGTAGATCTACGATCGGACAATTGGATCGATTCTTCTAAGATCGCTAATTACCTCGGCAGCAGTTTGGACTTTTAATTTACCCGCTCGAAATTCAGAGATCGAAACCTGTGCAGCTTGGGCAATTTCTTCACGGCGATTTTCAATCGTTCGCTGACGGACGATCTGAATCAACATTTCTTGCTGTTCTGCGGGTAGCTCCATGACAGCATCCAAGACTTCATTTAAGGTTGTCATCGTTGAAGAATGATGGTGATATTTTCATTTTAACTGGCTCCATGCCTTTAAACCCGCAACTGTACGGGTATTAAACCATCTCGCAATTGAATTTGTCGATCGAGCCAGGAGTGGCGAATGCGGCTGCCGATAATGGGTGCGAGGCGGCTGACAGCGTGCCGGATGAGGGGATAATTTCGTAGTAATTCGGCTTGGTTGACTTCTTGCTGCTGTAACTTTTGGATGCGAATTATTTCGGGTTCGCGTTCGGCTTGAATTTGCGGTAATACGCCGTCGATCGCCGTAAGATCGGGGTTGCCTTGGCAGACTGGTACCAGATGATTTGCCGCCACCACGGCATCTCTCAATGCCATATTAATTCCCTGAGCGCGAATCGGCGACATCGGATGGGCGGCATCGCCGAGAACTAACACCCCCGGCTGTTGCCACTGTAAGCACCGACCAACGACGATCGATAATAATAGTGGACGTTCGATTTCATCTCGATGCGATCGCAAATGTGCCGCCAACCAATCGGGAGCCGTTGCCGCTAATTTTTCCGCCCAATCGACCTGTTGCCAGTCGAGAGCATCATCTCGATGCAGCGACCAACCCACCTGAAGATTGCCCTCAGCCCCCTGAAAAGCCCCAAAAGCATCCCCACCGCGCAAGATCGAATAGAAGATGTTCTCTGCGGCAAATTCGGGGCTACTAGGCAGCTTAAACCAGAGGATATCGAAGTTCTGAGTCGATCGATCGAGGGTTAAATTTGCCTGCTCTCGGACGATCGAATTGCGCCCGTCGGCACCAATGACCAGATCTGCGGTAATTTCCCGTCCATCGCTGAGTTTGACCCCCGCCACCCGATCGCCATTCCAGACTAAATCTCGGACGTTAGTACCCTGAATCAGCTCGAATTTAGCACACTGCTGGGCGCGATCGAGAACGCCAGCTAAAAAAGCAGGCTGAGAAATTAACGTGCAAGGTTTACCCCCCCGCGTTATCGGCTCGTCTACCCGAAAGATCGGTCGATTTTCGATATAGAATTCCCACGCATCTAGGGCGCGGTGCGGAATCTCGGCAACTAAATCCGTCAGCCCCATCTCGTCGATTGCCGCTAAACCGCTGGGCATTAGAGCTTCACCCCGAAAGATCCGCCGAAAATTAGTCGAGGCTTCGATCGCGGTGACGGCGATCCCCCGCTGTGCTAGCAACATTGCCAGCGTTAAACCTGTCGGCCCCGCGCCGATAATTACAATTTGGGTCATGGTTTTATCGAAAATAGTGATTAAAATAGAATAAAAGATCTACAAATATTTTAAGGAGATCGACAACCATGATGCAGGTAGATATTGGAATCGATGCAGATACTCGTAAAGAAATTGCCGATGGGTTATCGCGGTTATTGGCAGATACTTACACGCTGTATTTGAAGACTCATTACTTTCATTGGAATGTAACCGGGCCGATGTTTCAAACGCTCCATCTGATGTTTGAAACTCAGTATACCGAATTAGCCCTAGCTGTAGATCTAATTGCCGAACGGATTCGGGCATTAGGCTTTGTCGCACCGGGCAGTTATAGCGAATATGCCAAGCTAAGTTCGATTCCCGAAACAACTAACGTTCCCAAAGCAACAGAGATGATAAAACTGCTCGTAGAAGGACAAGAAGCTGTCTGTCGGACGGCGCGATCGATCTATGCTAGTGCCGAAAAAGCTAGCGACGAACCAACTGCCGACTTACTCACGCAGCGGTTACAATTACACGAAAAAACTGCCTGGATGCTTAGAAGTTTATTAGACCAATAATCAATTTTACTTACCCCTAGCGTTAGGGACGTGGGAGTGAATAGTGAATAGTGGATAGTGGATAGAAGTAAGCTTTGAGTTTATTTCGATCGGTTACTACCGCAGTATCCAAGATCGTTAGGAGGTTTTCTAATTAGTGTGAGCAGTTCGCTTAGGCAGACTTTGCATCACCAGCAGCAATCTCAATCGCTAAAGTTTTCTAACTCTGAGCATACCAAATATCTGCAAGTAGGGGCAATTCATGAATTGCCCCTACTTGCACAATTAGCATCGAGTGTTAAGCGCGCATGTCTGAAACTCCACAGCCAGATCGCACATTACAATTGCAAGCATTAATGTATAAAGTCGGCATTAATAGCTTCAGACAACTATATCGATCGACCGGGATTTCGGCTAGTACGATCGGCAAACTACGATCGGGCAACCTCGATACATTACGGTGGCAAACATTAATTAAAATCAGCAGTGTTTTACAAATAAGTATCGGCGAACTTATTGCGACATTTGGAGAAGGTTCGATTCTCGTTCCGAGAGGCTCCGCCAACAGCGAATCGAGCGATCGGGAATTAGCAACGCTCAAGCAAGAATATCAATATCTCCAGCACCAATTTCAACAGCAACAAACAACGCTTACAGCCGAATTTCAAGCACAAAGTTTACAAACGTTAGAGTCTTTTTTAACTTACTTTCCGACTGCTAAATATGCCGCTAAAAATAATCCTAATTTTCCGGCGAGTAAATTATTTCCACTCGTGCAATCGATCGATCGATTGATTAGTAATTGGGGTGTAACTGTCATTGGCGAAGTTGGTGCTACAATCCCCTACGATCCGCGTTGGCATCAACTCGTTGAAGGAACTGCAAC